>DATFRE010000193.1:0-4104 GCA_035263545.1 Dongiaceae bacterium | reverse complement strand
CGTTAAGGGTGAAGCGGATCGCCATGAAGGGTCATCCTTGCTTGCTGGGAGATGCGAGCGTGCCGCCCGTAACCTCCTCGGGAAAATGCTTCAGCACCGAAAGCAGCGGGTTCGGCGCCGCCTGGCCCAGGCCGCAGATCGAGGCATCCATCATCACGGTGGAGAGCTCCTGCAGCAGCGCCTTGTCCCAGACCGGCCGGGACATGAGCGCCACCGCCTTCTCCGTGCCGTTGCGGCAGGGGGTGCATTGGCCGCAGGATTCGTCCTCGAAGAAGCGCATGAGATTGAGGGCGACGGCCTTCATATCGTCCTGGTCCGAGAGGATGACAATCGCGGCCGAGCCGATGAAGCAGCCATGGGGCTGGAGGGTGTCGAAGTCGAGCGGCACATCGCCGAGGGAGGCGGGCAGGATGCCGCCCGATGCACCGCCCGGCAGATAGGCGTGGAAGCGATGACCCTCCGCCATGCCGCTGCAAAATTCCGCGATCAGCTCCTTCACCGTGATACCGGCCGGCGCCAGCTTGACCCCGGGGTTCTTGACCCGGCCGGAGACGGAGAAGGAGCGCAGGCCCTTGCGGCCGTTGCGGCCGTGGCTGGTGAACCAGGCGGCACCCTTCTCGACGATCTCGCGCACCCAGAAGAGCGTCTCGACATTGTTGTTCAGGGTCGGCCGGCCGAACAGGCCGAGCTGGGCGATATAGGGCGGGCGGTTGCGCGGCAGTCCGCGCTTGCCCTCGATCGATTCGAGCATCGCGGATTCTTCGCCGCAGATATAGGCGCCGGCGCCGCGGCGCAGCTCCAGCGGGCAATGCTTGTCGAGCCCCGCGGCACGGAGCTTGGCCATCTCCGTATGCAGCAGCGCGTGGATCTCGGGATACTCGTCGCGCAGATAGAGATAGCCGCGCTCGCAGCCGCCGGCCCAGCCGGCGATCAGCGCGCCCTCGAGGCAACGGTGCGGATCCTGCTCCAGATAGAAGCGGTCCTTGAAGGTGCCGGGCTCGCCCTCATCGGCATTGATGGTGAGGAACCGCGGGGCCGGCGTCTGGCTGACGATGCGCCATTTGCGCCCGGCGGGGAATCCGGCACCGCCCAGGCCGCGCAGCGCTGAATCCTCCAGGATCTTGAACAGCTCCTCCGGCTGGCGCTTGCCGGCGAGGCAATCCTTCAGCAGGGCGTAGCCGCCGCCGGCGACATAGGAGTCGAAATCCTTGTAGGCGGGTATGTCGGCATGGGTATGGCCATGCTCGACCGCCTCCTGCACGGATTCAACGGTCGCCGCGTCGATATGGCGATGGCCCACCTCCACCGCCGGCGCATGCTCGCAGCGCCCGACGCAAGGCGCGCGCACCACCCGCACATCGCGGCCGAGGCGCTCCGGCAGGGCCGCCAGCAAGGCCTGCGCGCCGGCGAGCTCGCAGCTCAGGGAATCGCAGACCCTGACCGTCAGCGGCGGGGGCGGGGTCTCCTTCTCGGTGACGATGTCGAAATGGGCATAGAAGGAGGCGACCTCATAGACCTCCGCCATGGGCAAACGCATCTCCTCCGCCAGCGCGGCGAGGTGGCGGGCCGCGAGATGGCCATAGCGGTCCTGGATCAGATGCAGGAACTCGATCAGGAGGTCGCGGTTGCGCGGCCGCTCGCCCAAGAGCGCCCGGATCTCATCCATGGTCTCGGGCTCGACCTGGCGCCCCTTGGGCGTCGGCGGCGCCTTGCGCCGCCCGGAGCCCGGATGGATCAGCCGTTCCAGCGGCCGATCGCCATCATGCCCGTTTCCGGTTCCCCCACCCTGCATACCCTCCGTCATCACGTCACGTCCTCACGCTCCGGCCAGGCCTCTTGGGACCCGGGTGATTTCTGCTTGGCCGTCCATCGGCGGCCGTTTGTTGGCATAGCGCCTCGGGAATGGCAATGCCCCGCCGCCCGGGTCATCCACCTTGGCCATCCGCCTCAGGCCGCATCCTCCTCCAGGCTCGCCTTGCGGCGATGCCTCGCCCCCTCTTCGGCCACGGCTGCCGGATCGCTGTCGAAAAGGATCCGGCCCTCCCCGGCCAGCGCGATGAAGCGCTTTCCCTTCGCCCGGCCCACCAAAGTGAGATTGGCCCCACGCGCCAGCTCGACGCCCCAGGCGGTGAAGCCGGAGCGCGAGATCAGGATGGGAATGCGCATCTGCACGCATTTGATCACCATCTCGCTGGTAAGCCGGCCGGTGGTGTAGAAGATCTTTCCCTCCGGCCCGACCTGGTGGAGATGCATGTAGCCGGCGATCTTGTCGATGGCGTTGTGGCGGCCGACATCCTCCATATAGATGAGTGCCCGGTCTTCCTCGCACAGCACGCAGCCATGGATGGCGCCTGCGGCAAGATAAAGGCTCGGCGTCAGGTTGATCTGCTTGGAAAGGGCGTAGATCCAGGAGGTGCGCAGCACCGCTTGGGGATCGAGGGTGATGTCGGCGAACTTCTCCATCACATCGCCGAAGACGGTTCCCTGGGCACAGCCGGAGGTCAGGGTCTTCTTGCGCAGCTTCTTCTCGAAATTGGTCTTGCGCGCGGTGCGCACGACGACCACGCCGAGCTCGTCGTCATGATCGATGCCGGTGATCTCGTCCGCCGGCTGGAGCATGTTCTGGTTCAAGAGATAGCCGACGGCGAGGCAGTCGGGATGGTCGCCGATCGTCATCATGGTGACGATCTCCTGACCATTGAGGAACAAAGTGAGCGGCCGCTCGACGACGACCTCGGTCTCGATCCGGCTGCCGCTCTCGTCGAGCCCGGCGAGCCGGCGCTTCAATCGAGGGTCGTCCGGATCGGGCTTGACGACATAGGAGTTCATGGTCAGATCATGCATCCTTCGCAAGGGCTTAACAAGCGCGGGCACCTCCCTGCATAGCTAATGCAAGAGCAGGCAAAGTGTTGATGCTGGAATCGCATTCCACATATGCAGAGATACGGGTGAGGAGGCGGCCCATGACCCAGGTCACATGACCCAGCTCACCGATGACTGCTTCGCGGCTGGCGGCCCGCTCATGCCCATCGATGCGGCACTCGCCCTGGTCATGCCGCGCCTCGTGCGGGTGACGGAACCCGAGGAGGTCGCCCTCGCCGAGGCGCCGGACCGAATCCTTCTCGCCGATGTGATCACCCCGGCCGCTCTGCCCGAGGCCGGTATCGCGGCGGGGGCGGCGGCGATCCCCGCCGGCCGGCGGCTGACGGCCCGGGACATCTGGCTCGCCGCCGCTCTGGGGAAGCGGAGCCTCACCGTGTCGCGGAAGCTGCGGGTCGCCCTGTTCTCCACCGGCGATGAGCTGGTCGAGCTGGGCCAGCCTTTGGCGCCGGGGAAGATCTATGATTCCAACCGCCGGACCCTGGGGGCGCTGCTGCGGCAGCTCGGCTTGGCCTATAGCGATCTCGGCATCCTCGCCGACCGGCAGGACGTAGTGGAGCAGGCGCTGATCGCGGCCGCCGCCGAGCATGATGCGGTCATCACCTCGGGCGGGGTCTCGACCGGGGATGAGGACCATGTCCGCGCCGCCGTGGAGGCGCTGGGCTCCCTCCATATCTGGCGGCTTGCCATCAAGCCCGGCCGGCCGGTTGCCCTCGGCCAGTTCGAGGCAGGCGGTCGCCGGCTCGCCTTCCTCGGCCTGCCGGGTAATCCTGTCGCGGCCATGGTCACCTTCCTCAGGATCGCGCGTCCGATCCTGCTGCGCCTGATGGGCGCCAGCGATGTCGAGCCGCCGCATTACCGGGTGCGGGCGGAATTCGAGCATCGCAAGAAGCGCGAGCGGCGCGAATATCTCCGGGTCCGGCTGGTGCGCCATGACGACGGCTCGCTGGGAGCGGTCAAGTTCCCGCGGGAAGGGGCGGGGATCCTGACCTCCCTGGTGGAAGCCGATGGGCTGGTGGAGCTGCCGGAGACGGTGACGAAGCTCGAGCCCGGCAGCATGGTGGATTTCCTGCCTTTCGCCGGCTAGTTGTTTAGTCCCGGGCTTTGATGGATCGGATTTGAGATGAAGCGCTGAGGCTCTGTGGTCCAGGCCTTACATATGGCTTCGTAAGGCGTGAGGCCCCGCAAGGTTTTGAGCCTACGACCGAAATTGTAGGCGGTGAC
>DATFRE010000192.1:0-9727 GCA_035263545.1 Dongiaceae bacterium | reverse complement strand
GTTCTCTACGCGCTCTGCCAATCGGTGATGATCTACGGTGCCTTCCAGGATATCCGAGGCAGGCCTTTCGATCTGGGTGCCTCCATCGGCCATGGCTTCCGCCGCTTCTTACCGGTGCTTGGCACCTCGTTCTGTTACGGCTTCGTCGTCCTGCTCGGCCTCGCTCTCTTCATCATTCCCGGCCTTGTCATCCTCACCATGTATCTGGTGGCCGTTCCGGTCTGCGTGGTTGAGGGGCTGGGGGCCATCCGCAGCCTCGACCGCAGCCGCCTGCTGACGAAGGGTCACCGCTGGCAGATCTTCGCCATCTACATCGCGCCGATCGTTCCAATTGCCGTCTTCATGTTCGTACTCATGATCATCGGCTCCTTGGTTGCCGGGCCGACCGGCAGCGCCATGGGCGCCTATCTGGGTGCTGCCCTCCTCAGCACCTCTGAGGCGATCGTCGCCATCGTGACCTATCATGATCTGCGCGCCGCCAAGGAAGGGCTGGATATCGAGCAGCTCGCGGCGGTGTTCGACTGAGAAGGGACGGGGTTTCGGTCTCATCACCGAGGAGGAGCCGGTGAGCAATACATCGACCCAGGCGCCGACCCTCGGCGGCGGAGAGTTTCGGGTTGGTCGGATCCTGAGCCGGTCCTTGACGGTCCTGCTCGGGAACCTGCCCCAATATCTCGTCTTCGGTGTGATCATGGCCGTGCCGAATTTCTTCTCGGTTCTGCACTACGGTCAGGTGAAGCTCGAGAACCAGTCGGTCTCCGTCGCCAATGAGACCAACCTCACCTACATCCTGATCGGCATGGTCGTCTTCGCCTTGTGCCAGGCGACGATGATCCAAGGCGCCTTCCAGGACATCCGCGGCCAGCGTTTCGATCTCGCGACCTCCATCCAGCGCGGCCTCGCCCGGTTTCTTCCCGTGCTGGCGACGTCGGTTGCGACCAGCATCATCATTTTCGTCGGGCTTTTTCTCCTCATCCTGCCCGGCCTGATATTCCTCACCATGTTCCTGGTCGCCGTTCCGGCCTGCGTGGTGGAAGGGCTCGGGCCAGTGCAAAGCCTCGGACGCAGCCATGCGCTGACGAAGGGTTACCGCTGGGGCATCTTCGCCGTCTATATCGTGCCCCTCCTGGTGCTCGGCATCGCCAGCTTCATCCTTCAGGCGATCGGTGCCGGGATCGCCGGCATAACGGGGGCCGCCATTGCGAGCTTCATCGCCGTGGCCATCATCAGCCCCTATCAGGCACTCGTCGCCATCGTCGCCTATCACGATCTCCGCTCGGTCAAGGAAGGGCTGGATATCGAGCAGCTCGCGGCCGTGTTCGACTGAGAGGAGATGGCTGACGGGAGTCAGCGGACGCGGCCAGCACAACGGGAGGCGTCATGAGCGATACATCCAGTCTGCCAGTCGCCAGCGAGGGGTTGCGCATCGGAAAGGTTCTGAGCCGGTCTTTCACGGTGCTCGTCCGGAGCTTTCCGAAATATATCCTGTTTGGCGCCATCATGGCCCTGCCCAATCTGATCCAGCTCCTGCGCTATGGCAGCGCCAGCGACTTCAACCTCGGCCGGCACGAGTCACGCGGTGAGAGCCTCGCTTTCGCTCTTCTCAGCTTCGTTCTCTACGCACTGTGCCAATCGGTGATGATCTACGGTGCCTTTCAGGATATCCGAGGCAGGCCTTTCGATCCCGGTGCATCCATCAGCCGTGGCTTCCGCCGCTTCTTTCCGGTGCTTGGCACGTCGTTCTGCTTCGGCTTCGTGATTGTGCTCGGCCTCGCCCTCTTCATCCTTCCCGGCCTCATCATCCTGACCATGTATCTGGTGGCCGTCCCGGTCTGCGTGGTCGAAGGGCTGGGGCCCGTCCGCAGCCTCGACCGCAGCCGTTTTCTAACGAAGGGTCATCGCTGGAAGATCTTCGCCATATACCTCGCACCGATCGTGCCAATTGCCGTCATGTTCGTACTCATGATCATCGGCTCCGTGGTTGCCGGGTCGACCGGCAGCATCATCGTCGCCTACTTTGGTTCTGCCCTCCTCAGCACTTCTGAGGCGATCGTCACCATCGTGACCTATCACGATCTCCGCGCTGCCAAGGGAGGCCTGGATATCGAGCAGCTCGCGGCGGTGTTCGACTGAGGCGAGACGAAGTTCACACCGGGGGGATCAGTGAGCGACACATCCAGGACCAGCCTGACTGCGGCCGGCGAGAAACTTCGTGTCGGTTCTGTCCTGAGCAGGTCTCTCGAGATCTACTTCGCAACTTCGCGAGGTGCTTCGCCATTGGGGCGGTCATGGGCGTGGCCAGCCTCGTCAGCCTCAACTTTGTCTTAGTCCTTCCCGAGGTGGTAGGGACCAAGTTCGGCGGTATCGCCTTCCTCATCGAAATGGGCTTTCTGTTGGTGTGGGTGCTCATATTCACCCTCAGTCAGTCGATGATGATCCATGGCGTCTTCCAGGATATGCGTGGCCGCAAATTCGCGATCGGCGTCTCCATCGCCAGGGGCCTTCGCCGGTTCTTCCCCGTCATCGGGACATCGATCTACGCCTTCTTCCTGGTGATGATCGGTATGTTCCTCATAATCGTGCCGGGCTTCATGGCCATCACCATGCTGTTCGTCGTCATCCCGGTCTGCGTAGTCGAGGGGCTGGGGCCAGGCGCCAGCATCAAGCGGAGTCGGGAGCTCACCAGGGGTCAGCGCTGGCGGATCCTGGCCGTCTATCTCGCGCCGGCCATCGTAATTGCCATCTGCAACATCGTGCTTCTGCGCATCGGGTACCGCAGTTTGAGCCTGGCTGCATATACGGCGGGAAGCTTCCTGATCGCCTCGATCGGCAGCAGCTACCAGGCGGCCGTGAACATCGTGACCTATCACGATCTCCGTTCCGTCAAGGAGGGGCTGCAGCTCGAGGAGCTCTCAGCCGTATTCGACTGACGTAGCCTGCTTATGCTGGGGCCGGCGGCTTGCCGGTATCGTCCTTGCTCGCTTTGGGGCGGCCATAGAGCTGCTCGCGCTCGAGATAGGCGCGTTCGGCAGCGTAGAAGTCGCGCAGGAACTGCTTCGTATCTGGGACCGGAACTGGCGTGGTCCAGCCAATCTTGCGGCAGATCTTGTCCAGCACCTCGCGGTGCAGCTTTTCGCCATCCTTGAACGCCCCGCGCCGCAGCAGCTCCTCCAGCACCTGGAGCTCGAAAGCGCCATAAGCCTTCAACTGGCTTTCGGCGAAGACGAAGCGTGCCTTGTGCTCGGCCAGATCGTCCAGCAGGACGCGGCGCGGCAGCGTGACGACCATGGTGCCCGCAATCAAATCCCCGGGCCTCAGACGCTGGCGATTGAAGAGTGGCAGCAGGATGAAGAGCAGCATCCAGAGCCCGAGGCAGAGCCCGAGCCAGGGCGAGCCCCGCGCGGCACCCGCCGCCAGAAAGCCGATGGGAAAGAAGTACTCGATCTCTCGGGTCAGGTTACGCGCGATCACCGCGCCCGGCAGCAGCGGTCCGCCGCGTCGATCGATTACGCGGATGCCCATCAGCCGCTTGCCCGGTGTCGCCCCGCGCCAGAAGAGCTCGAAATGGATCATGTAGAGATTGCGGATCAGGAAGGCCAGGAAGACAGCGAGAGAGAAGGCCAGCATAAAGCTGGTTCCGAGATGCCCGAAGATGAGAAGCACCGCGATGACGACGAGGAAGGTCGCAACCGTCCAGAACAAGGAGTCGAGGATGAAGGCGGCCAGGCGGTCGCCATAGCTCGCCACCTCCACTGTGAGCGGCACGCCTTCCGGGCTGAGGATATGCTCCTGCCGGCGCCGCGCGCCCTCCAGCAGCAGGGAGGCTCTGCCAGTGGTCGAGCTGGCGGCGGGGCTGGCGGCCGAGGTCATGCCTCCGTCTTCCTCCCGGCGAGCAGGAAATAGGCGAGCCATAGGGCTCCGGTCGCGCCACCGATGGCGAAGCGCAAGGGAGTGCTCGCGACGAGCTGGCGGAAGCCGCCTTCGAGAATGGCGGCGACAAAGAGCATGAAGATCGCGCCGACGGCGATGCGGGCGGCCTCGCGCCCATGGATGGCCAGATTCTCGAGCCGCCCATAGCGGCCGGGAAAGAGGACGCGCTCGGCCAGCACCAATCCGGCCGCCCCGCAGAGAATGATGGCCGTGATCTCGGTCACGCCGTGGATTGAGACCCAGCCCAGGAAATCCACGGTGAGACCCCGATTCCAGTGGAGGGCCAGGAAGGCACCCAGCGTCAACCCCTGATAGATCATCAGGAGCACTGTGGGGACCCCCCCCGCGATGCCGAGGCTGAAGGCCAGAATGCCGACGGTGGCATTGTTCTGGAAGAGGAAGCTGGCGAGGACCCCGAGCATCCGCACCCAGCCTTGCCAGGGCGCGAAAATTTCATCCTGCAGCAAGTCGTCGCGCGTGCTCTCCGGTCCCCGCTCTCCCGCCAACCCCGACGGTACCAAAGCGTTGAACCAGGCCTCATCGCCCAGGGTCAGCAGGAAGCCCGCGACAAGCCCGATGAGGAGGCAGAGGGCCGACAGCAGGATATGCCAGCGCGCGCCCCGCACCGCCGCCGGGAAGCCGCGGCGGAAGAAATCGAGAGCGGCCTGCGCGATCCCGGTGCGCGGACCGTAAAGGATGAGAAAGGCACGGAAGCAAAGGTTCTCCAGATAGAGAAGCAGGTTCCGGTCGAGGGCGATGCTGCGGGCGACGGAGAGGGAGGAGAGCGCCGAGCGGTAGAGCAGCGGCAGGCGCTGCAGCTCCTCTACCGTCAGCGACAGCAGGCTCCGGCGTTCGACCTCCTTGATGAAACCTTCCAGCTCCCGCCAGCTCGCCTCCCGTCCCTTGCGGAACTCGCTGGAGCGCAGCACGAGCGTCGCCGCCAGCGGTTCCGTCGGCCGGTCGCCGGCGGGCGGCGCGGGCGCGGGCTGCTCGAGCGCGGCGTTCACAGGAACCCCCTCTGCTTGATCAGGAGGTAGCGGTTGACGAGCCCGGTCGAAAGACCCCGGTTGGGTACGTCGAGACAATGCACGCCAAGGCGCTCCAACCTCTGCAGCACGACGCGACGGTCGCGCAGGAGATCCTGGGCGATCACCGCCTGGGCCACCGTCTCGAACCGGGCCGGCGGCGCCTCCACGGTTTGCTCCAGCACCGAATCGCGCATGGTCACGAAGATGATCACATGCCGATGGGCTACCCGCTGCAAGCTCTCCACCAGGAGCTCCGCCGTGACCGTATCGACGAAGTCCGTGAAGAGGACGACGAGCGCCCGGCGCCGCAGCCGCAGGTTGAGCTCGGCGAGGCCAAGGGTGAAATTGGTTTCGGCATGGTGATAGTCGAGGCCGGCGGCGGCACGCTGGATCTGGGCGAAGCCTGACATGCCGCGGACGGGCTGGAGATAGCTCCGCACGGCGGCATCGAACCCGAAGCTGCCAACGAGATCCCCGTTGCGCAAGGAGATCCAGGCCAGCAGCAGCGCGGCGTTGATCGCATGATCCAGGCGCGGCACGCCTTCCAAGGGCTCGGACATCAGATAGCCCGTGTCGAAGGCGAGCACCACGTGATGATTGCGCTCGGTCCTGAACTCCTTGCAAAGAAGCTTCAGATGGCGGGCCGAATGCTTCCAGTCGATGAAGCGATGGTCCAGGCCCGGTGCATAGTCGCGCAGGGCATCGAACTCCGTACCCTCCCCGCGCTCGTGCTGGATCTTGATGCCGAAGGCGGCGTCCCGGTCGATGAACTGAAGGGCCGCCCGCTGGACGCCGCGGATGTTCGGAAGCACATCGACACGCCCGTCGACGGCAACCCGATGCACCGTCTCCGCGAGCGCCAGCGGTCCCTTCCAGCGCAGCCAAAGGCGATCGACATGCACCCGCCCTCGGCGGCGCGCGAGAAGCGGGAGATGGACGAGGGCGGGTTGGCCGCGCTGTATTGTGGCGGTCGCGATCTCGGGCCGGTCGAGCTCGCCTCGTTGCTCCGCCAGAAGCTCGATAGCGACGGCTCGCGGATGGCGCGATGCCGCCAGCTCGACCTCGATCGCGCCGGCCTCGCCGACATAAAGGGCATCGGGCAGCGTGACCTCGACCCGTAGGCGCCGGCGCGCCAGGCCCAGAAGCGCATCGATCCCGATGGCGATCAGGACAAGCGCCCCGAGATCGAAGGAGAACTCCCACAGGTTCCGGTCGACGATGACCAGAAGAAATGCGAACGCCACGGCCAGCGCGAAGAGAAGGACGGCGCGGCGGGTCGGCCGGATCATCGCGGGGCTGCGGTCTGGTCGATGATTTCGCGCAGGATCCGGTCGGCCGATCGACCCTCGATTTCCGCGCCGGGCGAGAGCATCAGGCGATGGCGCAGGACGGGAAGCGCCAGTCCCTTGATATCGTCGGGGATGACGAAGTCACGGCCCTGGAGGGTCGCGAAGGCCCGCCCGGCGGCGGCCAGCATATTGGCGGCCCGGGTCGAGGCGCCCACCTCGAGGGAGGCATGCTCGCGCGTCGCCCGGACCACATCGACGATGTAGTCGATCAGGGCCTCCGATAGACGGATGGTCTCGACCACCCGGCGCATCGTAGCGAGCGCCCCGCTATCAGCGACGGGCTCGAGGCCGAAATCCGCCAGGCGCGGCATGGCCGAACGATGGCCGTGGCGCCGGAGGATCTCGCGCTCCTCGTCCCGGTTGGGATGCTCGATGATGATCTTGAACAGGAAGCGGTCGAGCTGCGCCTCGGGCAGGGGATATGTCCCTTGCTGCTCGATGGGGTTCTGCGTGGCGACGACCATGAAGTCTTCGCCCAGGCCGTGGTCATGCCCGTCGATGGTGACGATGCGCTCGTTCATCGCCTGAAGAAGCGCGGCCTGGGTCTTGGGCGGCGTGCGGTTGATCTCGTCGGCGAGCAGGAGCTGGGTGAAGATCGGCCCCTTGGTCAGGACGAAGCTGTTGGTCTGGAAGTTGAACAGATTGGTGCCGAGGACGTCCCCCGGCATCAGGTCGGGCGTGAACTGGATGCGCCCGAAGTCGAGGCGCAGGCTGGCCGCGAAGGCCTGCGCCAGCAGTGTCTTGGCTGTCCCCGGCACACCTTCCAGCAGGATATGGCCGCCCACCAGGAGGCTCGTCAGCATCAGCTCGACGACCTCCTCCTGGCCGATGACGGCCTTAGCGATCTCGCCGCGGATGGCTTCCGCGAGCGATCTGATCTCCTGGATCTCCATCGATGATTCCCCTTCTCCACCGATACATGTCGCGGGCGATGGACGTCAGCGCCCCCGCCTCCGCGCTTCCCTTCGCCCTCATCGCACCCTTCGCCCGAATCTCGTCCATACGCCCGATAATGGCGGCGCAATCGAGCTCGACCCCGCGCAGCGTGCCCACGCGGCTGAGCCAGGGGATGAGCTTTCCCTCGGCCAGCGCCGGTGGCGCATGGAGCTGACGCCCGGCATCGCGTAGCGCCTCCTGAACATAGCGCTGCACCACGATCTCGTGATGGCCGGCGAAGCCGAGGAGCTCGGCCACATTGAGGATGAGCCCCCGCTTGCCGGCATCGAGGGCGGGCGGCACGGGCTCGGCCTTGCCGAACCGTCCGACCGTCGCCCAGAGTAGCAATCCGATGGCCAGCAAGCCCTGAGCCGTCGCCAGGACATAGGGGAAGGTAAAGAGCAGCTTCAGCGGGCTCGCTGGAGGTGCCACGTAGCCATAGCCATGGACGGTCTCGTCGAAGACAACAGTCCCGGAGTCTCCGCGCAATTTGTTGATGAGGGCCACGGCGAAGGCGGCATTGGCGCCCTTGGTAAGACCGTGGTTCTCGATCACATCGGGATCGGCGAGGACCCAGAGCAGATGCCGGCCCCGCTGGAACTCGCCCACCAGCGCGCCGCGATCGGTCCCGACGATGGGCCACATACCATTAGCGGCGATGAGCTGGATCGGCGCAGCAATCTCCGGCGTGACGCCGAGCTCATTGTGCTTCCAGACCGGCGTCTGCCGCGTGTAGGCAATCGCGGCCTCGATATCCAGCATATTCAAGATATCCCGGATCTCGCTCTCCGACCGCAGAGCGGAATCGGCGATCCATCCCGGATGGTTTCGGCTCGGCGTCCCTTCGCGTTTCGGGAGGACGAGCAAGACCGTGTCGGCGTCGAGAAGGCGTTGCGCCTCGTCGAGGGCCTCCGGCTCGGCGATCACGAGAAGATCCTCATCGCCCAGCTTGCGCAGGGAATCATACCGGCTCTTCACAACCCGGATCCCGAGGCGCTCGAGCATCTCGGCCAAGCCCGCATGGCCGAGGGCCGAGCGGGAGAAGGTGCTGGGGCCGGCATCGTCGGTGCCGGGGCTCGTCCCCTCTGGCCTGATCATGAAGTAAAGCGAGAGGGCCAGAAGGACGACGGAGACCGATATCCAGATCCCCAGCAGGCGCCCGGAGAATACGCCCTCCGAGGTCATACGCCGGCCCCCGCGGCCAGGGCCGCGCTTAGCTCGTCGAAGCGGCGCCGGCAGACCTCGTAGTCCCGCAGGCCCACCGGATGCTCGCCGAAATAGCTCCGCTCCACGCCGAGCACGATGTCTCTCAAAGCCGAGGCGCCGGCCGCGCTCAGCCGGGCACGGCGCATGATCTCGCGGCTGGTCAGGGAATCGGCGAACTCCTCGCCCAGGCGCTGCCGGATGTCGGCCAGGCCTTTCAGCAGCAGCACATGCATGGCCTCGAGATAGCGGCCCTCCCGGGCGAGCTCGTCAGCCGCCAGGAGAATATCCGAGGGAGATTGCGTCGCCAGCGGCGCCCCCTCCTCCGCTTCGCCGTCCCCCTCCGCCGCCGAACCCCGCCATCCCGGCGTGGGGATGATGTCGCGGAGATAGTAGAGAACGAACAGCACGCCGCCGGTGATGACGACCCACAGGACCCATTCCGGAATGTCAATCGACGAGGAAGGGGCTGACTCCGGCTCCCCGCCGGGAAGCTGGAGCTGGAGATCAGACTGGCGGGCGACGGCGGCTCTCGCCCGCTCGATCTCCGAGGCCGACTGGGCGAGCGCCATGGCCGGCCCGAAGAGCAGCGTGAGAGCGATGAACCAGGCTGCCGCGAAGGCGGGCAGGATGCGAGGGAAGCGACCTGCTTCCTTGAGGACCCGGGTCAGGGGAGCACGCTGGCCACCGAGGGAATACCGATCCATGCCCGACCGAAGGGGAAAGCCGACAAATATTGGAGGAGATTAGCATCTTTGGATTCGCCCGCAGGAGCCAAATCCGTCCTTTCAGCCTTTGAGAAAGCGCCAGGCGGCCATGGCGCGGCCCAGCGTCGTCGCCCAGCAGGCGGCGCCGAAGACCCAGGCGAGGACGGGAAAGCTCTGCGGAAAGAGGCAGGCGAGAAGGAAGAGCGCAATGGTCTCGCTGCCTTCGGTCAGCCCGCCCAGATAGTAGAAGGACTTCTGCCCGCGCAGGCTCGTCTCTCGGCCGCGCCGTGCCGCGAGGATGGCAAAAGCGAGAAAGGAGCTGCCGGTCCCGATGAAGGAGAACAGCAGGAAGGCGCCCGCCAGCCGGTTCTCCGGTGCCGCAAGGGCGAAGCCGAAGACGACCGCGCCGTAGAACAGGAAATCGCAGAGGATGTCGAGGTAGCCGCCGAGATCGGTGACGCCTCTGACCCGGGCGATGGCGCCGTCGAGACCATCGGCCAGCCGGTTGAGCAGGATCACGATCAGCGCCCAGCCGAACTGCCCCGCCGCGAGCAGGGGCAGCGCTGCGAGTCCG
>DATFRE010000191.1:0-5466 GCA_035263545.1 Dongiaceae bacterium | reverse complement strand
TATCGAGGGCGCCGCCACGCTCGGAAACGATCCGCCCGAATTCCCGCGCCGTCTCGTAGTAGATCGACTGGTGAAGCCGCCGCCGCGCCCTTTGCCGTTCCTCGGTCCCATGAGCATTGCGCAACAGGGTCTCGGCCCGCTCCCGCGGCAGGATGCGGGCGCTGCCGAAGACAACCACCGTCGAGCGGATGCCGGCATCGCGCAGCAGCAGCTCGGCTTTTTCGTATTCCAGCGCAAAGCGCACCGCCCGCAGCTCGTCGCGCGTGATGAGGAATTCCACGTCGGTGGCCGGCAGCCGGTAGCTGGGCGAGGCGAGCTGCCGCTCGCTGCCCGGAAAGGCGGAAAGATCCGCCGCCGCTGCCGCCCCATGCCCCGATGTCGTCCGGTGACGCCCGGATCGATTCTGTCTCGCCGCCATGAACGCATCTTTCTGCCGTAGTTACGCGACTATACAGGATGGCATTGCGAGAGATAGATGGCAGGCCTCGCCGCCCTTGCCCTGAAACCCGAACTGCCCCAGGCTCTCGGCGGTTCACGCCAGGAACAGCGTCCCATGGCCCGCCGCCGGACTCCGCCCAACATCCTCCATGTCATGTTCGACCAGATGTCGGCGCTGTCGCTGCCCTGCTACGGCCATCCCCTGGTAAAGGTGCCGAACCTGCGTGGGCTGGCGGAGTCGGGCGTGGTCTTCGAGCAGGCCTATTGCAACGCGCCGCTCTGCTCGCCCTCGCGCCACGCCATGATGACGGGCCAGCTGCCGAGCCGGATCGGTGTCTACGACAACGCCGCGGAGCTTGCCTCCAGCATTCCGACCTTTGCCCACTACCTGCGCCGGGCCGGCTATCGGACCTGCCTTTCGGGCAAAATGGACTTCAGCGGCGCTGATCAGCTCCACGGCTATGAGGAGCGCCTGACCACCGATCTCTCGCCCTCGGACTTCGGCTGGACACCCAATTGGGACGAGCCGGCGCGGATTTATGACTGGTTCCACAGCCTGCAAAGCGTCGTCGAGGCCGGTCTCTGCGACCATTCCCTCACCATGGCCTATGACGAGGAAGCGACCCATCAGTCGGTGCGCTGGCTTCACGATCTGGCCCGAGTGAGCGACGACCGCCCTTTCCTTCTGACCCTCGCCTATATGCATCCCCACGATCCCTATCTGGGACCGCGCAAGTTCTGGGATGCCTATGACGGCGTCGAGATCGATCTCCCCGCGGTGCCGCGGATCGCGCCGGCGCGCCGGTCACCGGCGGAGCGCCGGCTGCATGAGCTCTACGATCGCGAGGAATACCGAATCACCCCGGCGCATCTTCGCGCCGCGCGACGCGCCTATTACGCGATGATCGACTATATCGACGATCAGATGGGCCGGGTCCTGGAGGTCTTGCGCCGGACCGGCGCGGCCGAGAACACGGTGATCGTCGTCACCTCCGATCACGGCGACATGCTGGGCGAGCGCGGGCTCTGGTACAAGATGACCTTCTTCGAGCGGGCGATCCGCGTGCCTCTCCTGATCCATGCGCCCGGCCGCCTGACCCCACGCCGGGTGAGCGGGCCGGTCTCCCTCGTCGACCTCCTGCCGACGCTGACGGACATCGCTGGCATCTCCTTCGAGCCGGGAATTCCGCTCGACGGAGCGAGCCTCTTGCCGGCAGCCAAGGGCCGCGGGAGTCCGACGGGCGCCGTCTATGGCGAGTATCTGGCCGAGGGCACGGCCGAGCCCATCTTCATGGTGCGGCGCGGGCGCTTCAAATATGTCGCCTCGCCCGGCGATCCAGCGATGCTGTTCGATCTCGAGAAAGATCCGCTGGAGCTCGACAATCTCGACGGCGCTGCCGCCATGGCCGATGTCGAAGCGGAGTTCGCTGCGGAGATGTCCGCCAAGTGGGATGCGGTGGCGATCCGCCAGCGCGTCGTCGAGAGCCAGCGCGCGCGGCGGATCGTGCATGAGGCGCTCATGCAAGGCCGGCTCCGAGCTTGGGATTTCCAGCCCCATGGTGATGCGACGAAGCAATACTATCGCAACTACGGGCATCCCGATGGAGAGCGGGCGCTGCGCCTTCCGCCTGCCGGGTCCCCGCCGCGCCCGCAGCGCTGATCCCGATACTGTTGCCGTCGCGCCGCAATGGCGGGATATAAGGGCAACTTGACAAACCCGACATCGCCGATAGCCTTATGGTCACGCGCCGATTTGACCGATCAGCTTGCGGGCGCGAGATAAATGCAGCTAAAGCGAGGGCACCCGCCCGGCCATGCTGCGCGGGTATTTTTTTGCGCCGGAAAGAGGGAGACCGCTCGTGGCAGAGATCGGAGGCCGACGGATCGCCATCATCGGCGCGGGATTCAGCGGATCGCTCCTGGCGGTGCATCTGCTGCGGCGCTCCACCCCCGATGACCGCATCTATCTGATCGAGCGCAGCGCCGGTTTCGGCCGCGGCCTCGCTTACGCGAGCGGCAATCCGCATCACCTTCTGAATGTCCGCGCCGGCAATATGAGCGCGTTCTCGGACCAGCCGGACCATTTCCTCGAATGGCTGCGCGCTCTGCCCGACAGCGAGCGCAGCGCCATCAGCGTCAGCGAGGATCGTCTGACCTTCGTATCGCGGCAGCTCTACGGTTCCTATATCCAGCATATCCTCGGCCGCGAGATCTGGAATTCGGAGAGCGCCCACCGGCTCTATCTCGTCGCCGATGAGGCGGTGGCGCTCCATCCGGCCGGCAAGGGCTACGGCCTCGAGGTCGGCTGCGGCCGACGCTACGAGGTCGATGCGGTTGCGCTTGCCATGGGCAATTTCCCGCCCGAGGGCGATACCCGCTTCTATATCGCCAACCCCTGGAGTCCGGGCGCGACGGCGGATCTCGACAGCGACGCACCGGTCCTTCTGGTGGGCACCGGGCTCACCATGGTGGATACGGTCATCTCGCTGCTCGACCAGAGGCATCGTGGACCGATCCTGGCCATCTCGCGCCGCGGCCTGCTGCCGCGCCGGCATGCGGCCGTGGCGCCGCATCCGCGCTTTCTTTCCGCTGGCGAGGCCCCGCGGAGCCTCCGGGCGCTGCTCAAGACCGTGCGCGCGGAGCTCCGTCACGCGGCCGCGTTGGATCGCGATTGGCGCGCCGTCGTCGATTCCCTCCGGCCCGATACCCGGGATCTCTGGCGCAACCTCCCGCTCGAGGAAAAGCAGCGTTTCCTGCGCCATCTCCGGCCCTGGTGGGATGTCCATCGCCACCGCATGGCGCCGAGCGTCGCGGGCCGGATCGAACGCGCCCTCGAGCGCGGTCAGCTCCAGATCCGCCGCGCCCGTCTCGGCCGGCTGACGCCGAAGCGGGGCGGCGTAGAAGTGGAGCTGCTGCCTGTAGCGGGCGCCCCCGCAGAGCAGATCGAGGCCGAGCGGGTGATCAATTGCATGGGCCCCCTCTCCGACCTGTCTCGCGTCGCCGCTCCGCTCATCCGCGAGCTGCTGGCGAGTGGTGCCGCGCGCCCCGATCCCCTCAATCTCGGGATCGAGGTCTCCGACGAAGGCGCGGTCATCGATGCCGCCGGATGCTTGGCCCGCAACCTCTTTGCCGTCGGCCCGCTTACCAAGGGTGTGTTCTGGGAGACGACCGCGGTTCCGGACATTCGGGTTCAATGCGAGAGGCTGGCGGATCACATCCTGGAGCGAGTGGCGCCGAAGATCTCGGAAGATGTGCCCGCCAAGATAGGGCTTGGCTGAAGCACGCCAGGCTGGGGCTCTATGGCCCCAGCAACGCTGTCTGGGTGGCGATATCCCAGATGCCGTTCGCGCCGAGACCCTTGTCCTGCCGGAAGGTCGCGAGCGCGCTCGCCGATTTCGGTCCCCATTGCCCGTCAATCCGGCGATCGTAGTAGCCGAGCTCTTTCAGCCGGGCTTGGATCTTGGCTGCGCCTTCGCGACTCTGCAGGTCGATCAGCCCCCCTGCCACCACCGAACTTCCCATGCCCGGCGACCAGGACGCCAGGATGGCCTGGGCATCGGATTTGAGCTGATCCTGCCATGTATCCGCCTGCTGTGCGGCCGTCTGCAGGGCGTTGTTGTCGTAGCGGAAGCTCCTGCAGCGGGAGTTGAAGTCCGCGACAAGGGTGTTGAAGCGCTGAATCGGGTCATCACCCACCACTTGATTGCGCAGATAGGTGAGGCGGCGGCCCTGGAAGACGCAATAGCGAACCTCGTCATCGCCGAGGAGTGCACCCGTCGCCTGCGGCGGAAGCTTCTCCACGGGCTCCGGACCGGGACCGCTCGGGACACTGGGCGATGCGGCCGCGGGAGTAGCGGTTGCCACTGCCGAGCTCGGCGGAACGGCGATCATGGGGGTGCTCGATGGAGTATTGGCAGTTGGCACATTCGTGGCCGCCGTATTGGTGGCCGGCGTGTTGCTGGCCAGCGTGTTCGTCGCCGCCGTATTCGCGGCCGGCGTGTTGGTGACTGGGGCGCTCGCGGTCATCGGAGCGGCACCGGCAGCGTTTGTTCCAGGAACAATGCCTTCGGAGTTCTGGCCTGCGCCTTGTGCAGCAGCCGGTTCGCCCTGTACGGCAGCAGCCGATGCACCCTGGCTGGCAGGCAGTACGCCCGCCGCACCTTGGGTGGCAGGCCCGGTGCTCGGCAGGCTCGCGACGGTCTGCGATTTGGTCGACCCGGCAGGAAGCAGGTGGCGAATAATGCCCATCTGATGGGTCATCAGCAGATAGACCAGCACGGCCAGCACGGCCGTTCCCGCGCCCGCCGCGAATCCGCGGAGACGGCGCCCGCGTTCCGGCCTCGCCAAGGGAGGGGGCAGCGGCGAGCTGGGCCGCTCGTCAATCCTCGAATCCGCTTCGTCGAACGGCTCGGGGGCATCGTGCGAGAGCCGCGGCTCACGGCGCCGGCCGCGTGGAGGTTCACCGGCCAACGGCTCACCATGGACATCGCCCCGGATCGGCTGCGGATCGATGACGATCCCGCGCGGCGGCATGCGCAGGATCGGCACTTCTCTATGTGGTGCAGCGGCTGCAGGTGCAGGAATTGCCGTCTCCGGCTCCTCGTCGGGCCGCGCCGACTCCCGGTCCTCAATCTGGTGGCGCGCTTCTTCCTGACGGCGGGCTTCCTCTTCCTGGCGACGTGCTTCCTCTTCCTGGCGACGGGCTTCCTCTTCCTGACGGAGTGCTTCTTCCTGACGGCGCGCTTCTTCCTGACGGCGCGCTTCTTCCCGGCGGCGCGCCTCTTCCTGGCGGCGCGCTTCTTCTTCCTGACGGAGCGCCTCTTCCCGACGGCGCGCTTCTTCCTGGCGGCGCACTTCTTCTTCCTGACGGCGCGCCTCTTCCTGACGGCGCGCCTCTTCCTGACGGCGCGCTTCTTCCTGGCGGCGCGCCTCTTCCTGGCGGCGCGCTTCTTCCTGGCGGCGCGCTTCTTCCTGGCGGCGCGCTTCTTCCTGGCGGCGCGCTTCTTCCTGGCGGCGCGCTTCTTCCTC
>DATFRE010000190.1:0-3836 GCA_035263545.1 Dongiaceae bacterium | reverse complement strand
CCCGACTTGTGGCGGCCGGACAATTGCACGGCATCGAACGCAACCTCGAGCACCAGCGACTTCTCTACCTCTCGCACCGGTCCGAACCGCGCCACGGTATGGTTGCGAATCCAGCGATCGAGGAATGACAGCTCCTGATCGGTAAAGCCGAAATAGGCCTTCCCCACCGGCACCAGCTCTTCGCCATGCCAGAGGCCGAAGGTGTAGTCCGAATAGTAGGAGGAGCGCTTGCCGTGGCCGCGCTGGGCATACATCAGCACCGCGTCCACCAGCTTCGGGTTGATCTTCCATTTGTACCACTGGCCGACGGGCCGGCCGGCGAGATAGGGGCTGTCGGCGCGCTTCAGCATGAGCCCCTCGACGCCCGTCGCGGCGATGGCAGCGCGCTTTTCGGCAAGCTCCTCCCAGCTCTCGAAGGCGACCAGGGGCGAAAGATCGAAGCCGGGCCGGGGCTTCGCCGCATGCCAGGCCTCCAGCCGCCGCCGGCGATCGGCGAAGGGCAGCGGGCGCAGATCTTCCGCGCCCTCGAACAGGATGTCGTAGAGCCGCACCGTGATCGGAAAATCGCGCAGCAGCTTGGGATCGAGGCTCTTGCGGTTGAGGCGCTTCTGCAGATCGGCGAAAGGCGCCACCTCGCCACCGCGCATGACCAGCAGCTCGCCATCGAGGGTCACGTCGCTGGCGGCATGGTCCACCACCTCCGGGAAGGCGGCGGTCATCTCATCGCCGGAACGCGAATAGAGCCTGACCAGCGGCCCTTCGCCGACGATCTGCACCCGCGCGCCGTCCCATTTCCATTCCGCCATGAACTCCGCCGGATCCAGCCTCTCGAGCTCCACCTCCTCGAGAGGCTGGGCCAGCATGGGCGGGCGGAAGGTCGCGCGGCCCACCGCCTCGGGCTTCGGCCCGCGACCCTCGAGCCAGTCGAAGAGGCCGCGATAGGGAATCTCGAGGGCGTGCCAGACCTCCTCCACCTTGTCGGGATCGATCTTGCCCAGGCTCGCGACGGCGGTCTTGGCGAGCCGCGCCGAGAGACCGATGCGCAGGCCCCCGGTCACGAATTTGATGAGGGCCCAGCGGCCCGTGGCGTCGAGCCGGTCGAGCCAGTCGGCGACGATATCCGGCAGCTTCGCCTTGGGCGAAACCTCCAATGTCTCGACGATGGTGGCGAGGTCGGGCGGCGGGGCGTCATTGGGCTGCCGCGGCCAGATCAGCGCCACCGTCTCCGCCAGATCGCCGACATAGTCATAGGAGAGGCCGAAGAGCATCGGATCCGTGCGGGCCGCGGCGAGATCGCGGAAGAGGCCGGCCTTGGCATGGCGGAAGACGAGATCGCCGGTCAGCGCCGCCAGCGCATAGCCGCGATCGGGATCAGGCGCGGTCGCGAAATAGTCGCTCACCAGCCGGAGCTTGGCGTTGCGCTGTGACTGGAAGGCGAGCTGGTCGAGCAGGCGGGCGAAGCGCTTCATGCCTCCTCGTCCTCATAGCCGACCAGGGAGAGGGCGCTCGCCTTGATGCCGAGGCCCTCGGCGTAATGCACCAGCGCCTCCTCGCGGCCATGGGTGACCCAGACCTCGCCGGCCCCCACCTCGCGGATGGTCGCGGTCAGCTCGTCCCAATCGGCATGGTCGGAAATCACCAAAGGCAGCTCGGCTCCGGCCTGGCGCGCCCGGGCGCGCACACCCATCCAGCCCGAGGCGACGGCGCGCAACGGCTCGGCCATGCGCCGCGACCAGGCTTCGCGCAGCGCGCCGGGCGGGGCCAGCACGATCTCGCCCTTGAGCTCGCCTTTGGCCGCGCCCGTCGCCGGCTTCAGCTCGCCGAATTCGAAACCCAGGCGCCGGTAGAGATCGGTCAAGGGAATGAGCGCGCCATGGAGCCAGATCGGCCGCTCCCACCCCGCCCGGCGCAGAAGCGCCAGCACGCGCTGGGCCTTGCCCAGGGCATAGACGCCGACGAGATGGGTGCGTTCCGGAAAGAGGCGGAGGGAATCGAGGAGCTTGCCGATCTCGCTTACATCGGGCGGATGGCGGAAGACCGGCAGGCCGAAGGTCGCCTCGGTGACGAAGAGGTCGCAAGGAACGAGCTCGAAGGGTGCTGCCGTGGGATCGGGCCGGCGCTTGTAGTCGCCGGAGACGACGGCCCGCTGGCCGGAATGCTCCATCACCACCTGGGCCGAGCCCAGGACATGGCCGGCGGCGGCGAAGCGCAGGCGCACCCCGCCGAGCTCGATCCATTCACCATCCGCGAGGGGCTGGAGCCGCCCGCCAGCCTCGGCGCCGAAGCGGCTTCGCATGATCTCGATGGTGCCGGGTGTGGCGAGCACATGGGTGCTGCCGGGCCGGGCATGATCGCCATGACCGTGGGTCACCACCGCGCGCTCGACCGGCCGGATCGGGTCGATGAAGAAGCCGCCGGGAAGACAGCAGAGGCCGGCCGGCGTCGGCTTCAGCCACTCGGCGAAATGAGCCATGGGCCCAGACTAGTGCCCTGCCGCGGAAATTCGCAGGCGAATTTCCGGCGTGCCGGACGACGCGAATTGGTAACTTGCGTCCCGCAGCCGCCCAGGGCAAAGCTGCGCGTCCAAGCCGGCCCTCGCGAAGCCGGCCTATCTTTCGGGGAGGGCGCCGATGAAGCCGGAACTGAATCCATCTCATATCATGATGATCGGCATGGGGTTCTTCGCCTCGAAGACCCTGCTGTCGGCGGTCGAGCTCGGGCTCTTCACGGAACTCGCCCGGCGGCCGATGACCGGCGCCGAGATCGCCCGCAGCCTCGCTTTGCATCCCCGCGCGGTGCCCGACTTTCCCGATGCGCTGGTCGCTCTCGGCTTCCTCGACCGCAGCGGCGAGGGCGCGCAAGCGTCCTATCGCAATACGCCGGAGACCGCCTTGTTCCTCGATCGCAACGGCGAGCACTATGTCGGCGGCATATTGGAGATGGCGAATGCCCGGCTCTTCGGTTTCTGGGCCGATCTGACGGAGGCGCTGCGCACCGGTGCGCCGCAGAACGAGACGAAGCATTCGGGCGAGCCGATGTTCGCCAAGCTTTACGAGGTCCCCGAGCGGCTGGAGCAGTTCATGAATGCCATGTCCGGGGCCTCCGCCAGCAACTTCCGCATGTTCGCCGAGAAGTTCGATTTCTCACGCTACAAGACGCTCTGCGATGTGGGCGGCGCGACGGGCCAGCTCTCCTGCATGGTCGCGGCCGCGCATCGGCATATGCGCTGCACGAGCCTCGATCTTCCCAATGTTGTGCCGATCGCCCAGCGCAGGATCGAAGCCGCCGGGCTCGAGGACCGGGTCACCGCCATCGGCGGCGACTTCTTCACCGATCCGCTGCCCGAGGCCGAGGTCATCACCATGGGGATGATCCTCCACGACTGGAATCTGGAGAAGAAGAAGCTCCTCATCCGCAAGGCCTTCGACGCCTTGCCCGAGGGCGGCGCCTTCGTCGCCATCGAGGCGCTGATCGACGATGCCCGCCGGCAGAACGCCTTTGGTCTGCTCATGTCCCTCAACATGCTGATCGAGTTTGGCGAGGCCTTCGACTATACCGGCGCCGATTTCGCCTCCTGGTGCCGGGAAGCGGGCTTCCGCCGCTTCGAGGTCATCCCCCTGGCCGGACCGTCGAGCGCCGCCATCGCCTACAAATAGGGATTGCTGCCGGCCGCGCCGCCCCTGGGACAGCGGGCGGCGGGTTCCGGCTTGACCGGCCGGAAGCCTGGGACGCATTCTCCCGCGCCGAAACCGGGGATTTCCCCTGGGGAACGCGTCTCGTCAGGAAAGCAAATCGACAATGAAATCGCATGTCCAGGTGGCCGTCATCGGCGGCGG
>DATFRE010000189.1:0-2532 GCA_035263545.1 Dongiaceae bacterium | reverse complement strand
GGAAAGCTTCGCGGGAAGAGGCAGGCGAGGAGGAAAAGCGCAATGGTCTCGCTGCCTTCGGTCAGCCCGCCTAGATAGTAGAAGGATTTCTGCCCGCGCAGGCTCGTCTCCCGCCCGCGACGGGCCGCGAGGATGGCGAAGGCGAGAAAGGAGCTGCCGGTGCCGATGAAGGAGAACAGCAGGAAGGCGCCTGGCAGCCGGTTCTCCGGTGCCGCCAGGGCGAAGCCGAAGACGACCGCGCCGTAGAAAAGGAAATCGCAGAGGATGTCGAGATAGCCGCCGAGATCTGTGACGCCTCTGACCCGGGCGATGGCGCCGTCGAGACCATCGGCCAGCCGGTTGAGCAGGATCACGATCAGCGCCCAGCCGAACTGCCCCGCCGCGAGCAGGGGCAGCGCTGCGAGTCCGAGGAGAAAGCCGCCGAGAGTGACGCCATTGGCGCTGAGCCCGCTGGCGGCCAGACGACGCCCGGCGGCATCCAGCGGTGGGTCGATCAGCCGGCGCAGGGTCGCGTCGAGCATCGGCCTGGCCGGCGACTTCGCCGAGCCGCCTCAGTGCGAGGGGGGATTCACCGGCTCCACAGGTTCATGGAGGGGACGGCGGGCCGCCAGGCGGCGGTGGTAGAGGATGCTGACCGGGATCGTTGCCAGATAGGCGGCGGCAAGGCCAAGGAAGGCGATCCAGGGCGTGCTGATCACAAGCACGATCAGGAGCCCGACGGCGATCATCACCGGAAGGACTGCCCGGGGGCGCACCTTGAGGCGCTTGAAGGAAAAGGTCGGCACCCGGCTCACCATCAGGGCAGCGACGAAGACCATGACCGCGCCCACGAAGATCGGGTTCTCGTAGAATCCGGGGCCGAACTCGAAGCGCGCCATCATCGGGGTGAGCGCGAGACCGGCCGCGGCGGGGGCCGGCACGCCGGAGAAGAAGCGACCGGTCCAGGCCGGCAGGTCCGTGTTGTCGAGCTTGGTGTTGAAGCGCGCAAGCCTGAGGCTGCAGCAGACGGCGAAGAGAAGGCAGACGGCCCAGCCCGGGCCTCCGGCGCTGTGCATGGCCCAGAGATAGAGCAGCAGGCCGGGCGCCACGCCGAAGGCGATGACATCGGCGAGGGAATCGAGCTCGGCGCCGAATTTGCTGGAGGTATCCAGGAGGCGAGCGATGCGCCCGTCGAGGGAGTCGAGGACCGCGGCCACCGCGATGGCGACCACCGCCAGCTCCCAGTGCTGCAGCAGGCCGAGTCGGATGCTGGTCATGCCGGCGCAGAGCGCCAGCATGGTCAGGATGTTCGGAATCAGCCGGTTGACGGAATGATCCCGCAGCCGATTCATCGGCGGCAGCCGGCGTGTCTGGCGGACATCCATTGCTCTCGTCTCCGTTTGCTAGCTCGTCTCGGTCTGCCGGGCCGCGACACCCGAGGCGAGGTCTGCGAGCAGGGTTTCTCCGGCCACCATGGTCTGCCCGACGGCGACCAGCGGCGCCACCCCGGGCGGCAGATAGACGTCGAGGCGGCTGCCGAAACGAATCAAGCCGTAGCGCTGGCCTGCGCGCAAGCGGTCGCCGGGCTTCACATCGCAACGGATGCGCCGGGCGACCAGCCCTGCGATCTGCACCACGCCGAGATCCGGCCCCGCGGCCGTGGCCAGGCGAATGCCCATACGCTCGTTGAGCTCGCTCGCCTTGTCCAGCGAGGCATTGAAGAAGCGCCCGGGCCGATAGGCAAGGGCGGCGACCTCGCCATCGGCGGGGCAGCGGTTCACATGCACATGAAACACATTCATGAAGACGCTGATCCGCGTGCGCGGTTCCTCGCCGAGGCCGATTTCCGCCGGCGGCACCGCCGGCTCCACCGCCGAGACGAAGCCATCGGCCGGGCTCAGCACCCAATTGGGCCCGAGAGGCGAGACCCGCGGCGGGTCACGGAAGAAATAGGCACACCAAGCGGTCGCGACCACGCCCAGCCAGCCGAGCGGCGCCCAGAGGAAGAAGAGGCCCAGGCTGACGAGAGCGAAGAGAAGGAGGAATTTCCATCCATCGCGATGCAGGGGGACCAGAACGCCGTGGAAGGTCTTCAACTTACGGCGTATCCATCGGCAGTTCGAAGACCTGGCCCGGGTAGATCAGGTCCGGATTTTTGATCTGCGACTTGTTGGCTTGATAGATCACCGTATAGCGCAGCCCGCTGCCATAGGTGCGGGTCGCGATCAGCCAGAGATTGTTGCCCGGCTGGACCACCACCACCTGGTCGCCGGCCCCGATGCTGAGCGGCTCGGCCCGCGAGAAGGGCGATTCCACGCGCGCCAGCACCTTGCCGTTCGCATCAACCTCGTCGATACGCAGGGTGTGCAGCCCCGGAACTACATGCCGGTCGGGAATGATGTGCCAGACGCCGGAGCTGTCGGATTTGACCGAGCCGATGAGCTGGTTGTCGAGATAGGCGCGCACCTCCTTGCCGGTCCCGGCGCGCCCGCCGATGACGACGCGCCCTCGGCGTCATAGTCGACGGATTGCAGGACCAGCTGACCGGATTGC
>DATFRE010000188.1:0-11599 GCA_035263545.1 Dongiaceae bacterium | reverse complement strand
GCACGCGGGCCCGGCCGATGGGGACCAGGAAGTCCGGATCGGTCGGCACCGGGAAGCTGTGGCCGTACAGGATCTCGTTCTCGAGGAAGACGACGGGGTTGGGGTCGCGGATCGCCGATTTCAGCAGGCCCTTGGCATCGGCGGCGCTGTGGGGTGCCACGACCTTGAGTCCGGGCACATGGCCATACCAGCTCGCATAGCACTGCGAATGTTGCGCGGCGACGCGGGCGGCCGCGCCGTTGGGGCCCCGGAAGACGATGGGGCAGCCCATCTGCCCGCCGGACATGTAGCGGGTCTTGGCGGCGGAGTTGATGATCTGGTCGATGGCCTGCATCGCGAAGTTCATTGTCATGAATTCGACAATGGGCCTCAGGCCGTTGAAGGCCGCCCCGACCCCCAGGCCCGCGAAGCCGGACTCCGTGATGGGCGTATCGATCACACGGGCCGCACCGAACTCCTCGAGCAGGCCCTGGCTGACCTTATAAGCGCCCTGATACTCCGCCACTTCCTCGCCCATGAGGAAGACCGTGGGATCGCGCCGCATCTCCTCGGCCATCGCATCGCGCAGCGCCTCGCGCACGGTCATGGAGGTGGTGGCGCCCGTCGCCGTGGGCTCGGCCGCAACCGGTGCCGGCTTCGGTGCCGCCGGGAGGGCCGCCTGGACCGCGGCCGGCTGAGCCGGCGCGGGCGCGGCAGCCGGCGGCGCCGAGGCCCGCTTGGCCGCCGGCACCTCCGTCTCATCCTCGCCTTGCAGGAGGGCGATGGGCGTATTGACCTTCACGCCTTCGGTGCCGGCAGGCACCAGGATCTGGGCCAGGCGGCCCTCATCCACGGCCTCCACCTCCATGGTCGCCTTGTCGGTCTCGATCTCGGCGATCACATCGCCGGCCTTCACCGCATCGCCCTGGTTCTTGAGCCATTTGGCGAGCTTGCCCTCGGTCATGGTCGGCGAGAGCGCGGGCATCAGGATCTCGGTGCTCATGGCGCTCTCCCTCAGGCCTGGGCCAGCACGTCGGTATAGAGCTCCGCGGGATCGGGCTCGGGGCTGGTCTGGGCGAAATCGGTCGCCGTCGAAATGACGTCCCGGATCTCACGGTCGATGTTCTTCAGCTTGGCTTCGTCCGCATGCCCCTCCTCCATCAGCCGCGTCCGGAGATGGTCGATGGGGTCATGCTCCTGGCGCATCTTCGCCACCTCCTCCTTGCTCCGGTATTTCGCCGGGTCGGACATGGAGTGGCCACGATAGCGATAGGTCATCATTTCGAGGATGTAGGGACCCTTGCCGCTGCGCACATAGGCGACGGCCTTGTCGGCGGCGGCCCGCACGGTCAGCACATCCATGCCGTCCGCCTGGCTGCCGGGGATGCCATAGGCCTCGCCGCGGGAATGCAGATCGGGCCGGGCCGAGGCCCGCTCCACCGAGGTGCCCATGCCGTATTTGTTGTTCTCGATCACATAGAGCACCGGCAGCTTCCACAACGCCGCCATGTTGAAGGATTCGTAGACCTGCCCCTGGTTCACCGCGCCATCGCCGAAATAAGTGACGGCGATGCCGCCGTCGTTCTTGTAGCGATGGGCGAAGCCGAGGCCCGTGCCGATGGGCACCTGGGCACCCACGATCCCATGGCCGCCGTAGAAGTGCTTCTCGCGGCTGAACATATGCATCGAGCCGCCCTTGCCCTTCGAATAGCCTCCGGCGCGGCCGGTGAGTTCCGCCATGACGCCCTTCGGATCCATGCCGCAGGCGAGCATATGGCCGTGATCGCGATAGGAGGTGACGATGCTGTCGCCCGGCTGGAGTGCCGCCTGGATCCCGACGACCACCGCCTCCTGGCCGATATAGAGATGGCAGAAGCCGCCGATCAGCCCCATGCCGTAAAGCTGCCCGGCCTTCTCCTCGAAGCGGCGGATCAGCAGCATGTTGCGGTAATAGTCGAGGAGCGTGGCGTTATCGGCCCCGTCCTCCGCGCGCGTTTTCCGCTTCGCTGTCGTGGCCATGAACCCTCCCGTTCCTGGTTGGGGCGGGACCGGCAGGCTGCCCCCTTGGCGCAAGATTTAATCGCCGTGGCCTATTAAAGCAATAGGCTGGAACTGGCTGAGTTTATTGCATTTTCTCGTAATTAACCGCGTCGCGGTTAATTGGAGGGTGCAGACCCTATGCGCGGGCTTGGCGTCGTATCGGCAGCGGGCTGCTGGGGAAGCATGATGACGACCTCGTCTCCGCGCGCCAGATTCAGCATGCTGCGCACGCGCTCATCGAGCAGGTCGGTATCGAGGCTGCCGCTGCTCAGCCGTCGCACCCGATTCTCCAGCTCGGCGCGCTGGCCGGCGACGGCATCCGCCAGCGCCCGGGTTTGCTTCAGTTGCTGGTTGAGCTGGATCCAGGCGAAGAGCCCGCGCTCCCCCTGGATGGCATGATAGGAGAAATAGGTCAGTAGCGAGATGCCCAGCACCGGAATGATGGCCTGGCGCGCATGTCGACCGATATCGCGGGCGATCGTCATGAGTCTCAGCGAATCACAAGGGATTCCGCGTCGTCAAGCAAAAGCACCCACATGGCCGCCGAGGCTGCGGCACTGTGGCGGAAAGGACTCAAAAGCACCTCCCGCCAGCTTCCTTGTCCTGCCATGGCGCGCAGGACTGACCTCTATTAACCTGTACGCAACGCCTCCTGTCGAGTGATTCGGGAGTGCGATGTTGTGCCGGGCTGAGCTAGGATCACGGCCCTGCGCCCTTGAGGGAAATCGATGAGCGTATCCGCCACTGGAAGGCCGAGGGGCTTTTCTCGTGCCACCCTGACCTTCATCCGGAAGAGAGTGGTCGTTCCGCTCGTGGTGTTTGTACCGCTGGGCTATTTCCTGCCCAAGACGCTGGTGTTCTTCGCCATCTGCGGCATCTACGACATCGCCCGCAACCGCGCGCTGAACCCCACCATGGTGCGCCGGTATTTCCTCGGCAACGGGCTGGGGAGCTGGCTGCTCTCGCCCTTCAATGTCCTGATGGACATCCTGACCCTCCCCTATATCAACAAGGGGGTCTACAGGCTGGAGGACCTGCCCGCCGGCCACCAGGCGGAGATCAACCGCCTGATCGAGACGGTGAAGCGGGAGAACCTCGTCGGCCAGGTGGAGGAGTACGTCAAGACCTCGCCGCGCACGATGATCTTCTTCAAATGGTATGGCGCGAACATCGACGGAGCCCTGAGGGTCCCGGCCTTCCATCAGCGATGGAAATACATCCAGACCATCGGCATCTCGGTGTTCAACCGCAAATCCTCGACCTCCCGCCATTTCGGACCGCTGAGGGCGACCTTGCGGATGCTCTACAACATCAACGACATGACCGACCGCGCGGCCTTCATCGTCGTCGGCGACAAGGTGAGCTACTGGTGTGAGAAAAAGCTGTTCATCTTCGACGACACGCTGGCGCATCAATCCTTCAACGAGACGGAGGCGCGCCGCTACTGCCTCTTCGTCGACATCACGCGCCCGTCGCTGATCAACGGCGTCATGGTGGCGATCGTTCGCTTGATCTGCCTCGTGACCCGGCCCTTCAACCGGGGCTTCTATCGCTATTGGAACATTGTCCAGCGATAGGTCGGCTCAGGCGGATCTGAGGGCACTCCTGCCGGCATAGCGGGCCTCGCTGCCCAGCTCCTCCTCGATCCGCAGGAGCTGATTGTATTTCGCCAGCCGGTCGGAGCGGGAGAGCGAGCCGGTCTTGATCTGACCGCAGCCGGTGGCAACCGCGAGATCGGCGATGGTCGAATCCTCGGTCTCGCCGGAACGGTGGGACATCACGGCCCTGTACGCCGCCTTGTGAGCCATGTCGACGGCGTCCAGCGTCTCGGAAAGGCTGCCGATCTGATTGACCTTGATGAGGATGGCATTGGCGACATGGCGATTGATCCCGTCGGCCAGGCGCAACGGGTTCGTGACGAAAATGTCGTCGCCGACCAGCTGGAGCTTGCTGCCCAGGCGCCGGGTCAGCTCCGCCCACCCTTCCCAATCGTCCTCCGCCATGCCGTCCTCGATGGTGGCGATGGGAAAGGCCGCGGCCAGCTTCTCGTAAAGCGCCACCATCCCGGCCGCATCGAGGGTCTTGCCCTCGCCTTCCATCCGGTACTTGCCCTCGCGATAGAACTCGCTCGAGGCGGAATCGAGGCCCAGCAGCACATCGCTCCCCGGCTTCAATCCGGTCTTCTCGATGGCCTGGGTGATGAAGGCGAGGCACTCCTCCGCGCTCTTCAGGTTGGGAGCGAAGCCGCCCTCATCGCCGACATTGGTGTTGTGGCCTGCCGCCTTCAGCTGGGCCTTGAGGGCGTGGAAGATCTCTGAGCCCCAGCGCAGCGCCTCGGCGAAGCGTTGCGCCCCCGCCGGCAGGATCATGAACTCCTGGAAGTCGACGGGATTATCGGCATGGGCGCCGCCATTGATGATGTTCATCTGCGGCACCGGCAGCAGGTTCGCCGCGGTGCCGCCGACATAGCGATAGAGCGGCAGGCCGGCCTCGCTCGCCGCCGCCTTGGCCGCCGCCAGGCTGACGCCGAGAATGGCGTTGGCGCCGAGGCGCTCCCTGTTCGGCGTGCCGTCGAGCGCCAGCATCATGCGGTCGATCTTCGCCTGCTGGCTGGCGTCGATGCCGGATATGGCCTCGAAGATCTCGCTGTTCACCGCCTGCACGGCCTTCAGCACGCCCTTGCCGCCATAGCGCTTCTTGTCGCCGTCGCGCAGCTCCACCGCCTCATGCGTGCCGGTGGAAGCGCCCGAGGGCACGGCGGCACGGCCGAAAGCCCCGCTCTCCAGCCGGACATCGACCTCGACGGTGGGATTGCCGCGGCTGTCCAGGATCTCGCGGGCACGAAGGTCGACAATGGCGCTCATGGGCCGGATCTCCGCTGAGAGGGGATGGGGTTATAGAGCCAGGTTCAGGCAAGCGCCATCTTCTGCAGATGGCCGATGGTCATTGGCCGGGCGTAGCGTCCTTGGCCAGGCGGTCGAAGGCCTGGAGCCGGGCGAGCAGTGCCGGCATGTCCTTGAGGTGGACCATGTTCGGCCCGTCGGAGGGTGCGCGGTCGGGATCCTGGTGGGTCTCCATGAAGACCGCGGCGACGCCGACGGCAACGGCGGCGCGGGCGAGCACCGGCACGAATTCGCGCTGGCCGCCGGTGGAGCTCCCCTGCCCGCCGGGCTGCTGCACCGAATGCGTCGCATCGAAGACCACCGGGCAGCCGGTTTCCGCCAGCACGGGCAGGCTGCGCATGTCGGAGACCAAAGTGTTGTAGCCGAAGCTCACGCCACGCTCGCAGACCATGACATTGCGGTTGCCCGCCGCCTCGACCTTGCGCACCACCTGCTTCATGTCCCAGGGCGCGAGAAACTGGCCCTTCTTGATGTTCATCGCCCGGCCCGTCTTGGCGGCGGCGACGAGGAGATCGGTCTGGCGGCAGAGAAAGGCCGGGATCTGGAGCACGTCCACCGCCGCGGCCACCGGCGCGCATTGCTCGGGCGCATGGACGTCCGTCAGCACCGGCACGCCGAAGCGCTCACGCAGCTCCGCCATGATCGGCAGGCCCTGCTCCATGCCGAGGCCGCGCGCGCCCTCGATCGAGGTGCGGTTCGCCTTGTCGAAGGAGGTCTTGTAGATCAGGCCCATGCCGAGCTTCGCGGTCATCTCCACCAGCGCCTGGCACATCTCCAGGGCATGAGCGCGGGATTCCAGCGCGCAAGGCCCGGCGATGACCGCCAGCGGCCGGTCATTGCCGATGGTGATGTTGCCGATGGTGATATGCCGCGGCGCGGCCGGTGGAATGGCGTTCATGCGGGCCTTATAGCACAAGTTTTCCCTCTCCCGCTCCGAAGCGCGGGAGAAGGAATTTACACCAGCCGCGACTGGCGGATGGCGGCCTGGATGAAGGAGGTGAAGAGCGGGTGAGGCTCGAAAGGCTTTGACTTCAGCTCGGGATGGAACTGGACGCCGATGAACCAGGGATGCTCGGGCAGCTCAACCATCTCCGGCAGCACGCCATCGGGCGACATGCCGGAGAAGCGCAGCCCCACCTGCTCCAGGCGCTCCTTGTAGTTGATGTTGACCTCGTAGCGATGGCGGTGGCGCTCGCTGATCCAGTCACGGCCGTAGATATCGTGGAGCTGGCTGCCGGCGGTCACATGGCAGTCATAAGCGCCGAGCCGCATGGTGCCGCCGAGATCGCTCTCCTCATTGCGCCGCTCGAGAACGTTGCCGTGCATCCATTCGGTCATGAGCCCCACCACCGGCTCTGGCGTGGGGCCGAACTCGGTCGAATCCGCATTGGGAATTCCGGCCATGTTGCGGGCGGCCTCGATCACCGCCATCTGCATGCCGAAGCAGATGCCGAAATAGGGCACCTTGTGCTCGCGGGCGAAGCGGGCCGCCTGGATCTTGCCTTCCGCGCCCCGCTCCCCGAAGCCGCCCGGCACCAGGATGCCATGCACGCCTTCGAGATACTGGACCGTGTCCTCGCGCTCGAAGATCTCGGAATCGATCCAGTTGAGCTTGACCCTGACATTATTGGCGATCCCGCCATGGGCCAGGGCTTCCCCCAGGGACTTGTAGGAATCGAGCAGGCTCGTGTACTTGCCGACGATGGCGATATCGACGGCGCTCTCCGGCTGGCGGACCCGGTCCACGACCCAGCGCCAGCGGGAGAGGTCGGGCATCGGGGCCGAGAGTCCGAAATGCCGGCAGACCTCGGTATCGAAGCCCTCGGCATGATAGGCGGCCGGCACCTGGTAGATTGTGTCGACGTCGAGGGCCTGGATCACCGCTTCGGGCCTGAGGTTGCAGAAGAGCGCGATCTTGCGCCGCGCCTCCCGCGGGATCTCGCGATCGCACCGGCAGAGCAGGATGCCGGGCTGGATACCGACGGACTGCAGCTCCTTGACGGAATGCTGGGTCGGCTTTGTCTTCAGTTCTCCCGCCGAGGGGATCCAGGGCACCAGGGTCAGGTGGACGAAGAGCGCCCGGCTCGGCCCGAACTCATTGCCGAGCTGGCGGATCGCCTCAAGGAAGGGAAGGCTCTCGATATCGCCCACCGTTCCGCCGACTTCGCAGACCAGGAAGTCCACATCGTCGGCATCGGCGCAGATGAACTCTTTGATTGCATCGGTCACATGGGGGATGACCTGGACCGTCGCGCCCAGATAGTCGCCCCGGCGCTCCTTGGCGATGACCGTGGAGTAGATGCGGCCGGTGGTGACATTGTCGCTGCGCCGGCTGGGAACCCCGGTGAAGCGTTCGTAATGCCCGAGGTCGAGATCGGTCTCCGCCCCGTCATCGGTGACATAGACCTCCCCATGCTGGGTCGGGCTCATCGTCCCGGGGTCGACATTGAGATAGGGATCAAGCTTGCGCAGCCGGACCTTGAAGCCGCGCGCCTGCAGCAGGGCACCGAGTGCCGCTGCCGAGATGCCTTTTCCAAGAGAGGAGACCACGCCGCCGGTGATGAAGATAAACCGCGTCATGGGCCCACAGTATGGCTCGCCGGCAACTCCGCGGGCAAGCGCCGCGGCGCCGCAGCGGCCGAAATAAATCTATTGACCCAGGGGAGCCGCCGGCGCGGCCGGAGTCGTGGGTTTCGGCGCCGTCGGGCTGGCCGGCGCCTGCCCCGTCGAGCCCGACGAGCCGGAACCCGTGGGCGCCGCGGGCGCCAGGGGCATCTGCTGCGCCGGCAGGTTCTGCGGCAGAATCGAAGGCCTGTGCCCGCCGAGCTGGGGCAGGACCACCAGCAACAGGCTGGTCAGCATGAAGCAGGCGGCCAGGATCGCGGTCGCGCGGGTCAGGACATTGGCCGTGCCGCGGCCGGTCATGAAGTTCGACATGCCGCCTCCCCCGATGCCAAGCGCCCCACCCTCGCTCTTCTGCATCAGCACGACGCCGACCAGGGCCGCTGCCACCATGAGATGAATGACCAGGATAATCCGTTCCATATCCGCTTCTATCCGCCTACGGCTTGCGCGGGGCGCCTTTTACTGCCTTTGCCCCATATTGGCTAGGAGAAAGCTGGGAGCAAGGTGCGGCCTAATGGCAGGTCCTGGCGATGGTGAGGAAGTCGAGCTCCTTCAGGCTGGCGCCCCCCACCAGCGCCCCGTCGACATTGGCCAGTGCGAGGATGTCCTCGCAGTTGTTGGGCTTGACCGAGCCGCCATAGAGCAGCCGGAAGCGGTCGGCCTCGGGGAAATGCGCCGCGAGGTCGCGCCGGAGTACACCGTGAATGGCCTCGATATCGGCATTGCTTGGGGTCCGGCCGGTGCCAATGGCCCAGACGGGCTCATAGGCGATCACCACCCTGTCCGGGCTGGTTCCCTTGGGCAGCGAGCCATCGAGCTGGCGCGCCACCACCTTCTCGGCCTCACCCCGGTCGCGCTCCGCCTCGGTTTCCCCCAGGCAGACGATGGCGATCAACCCGGCAGCGAGCGCCGCCTCGGCCTTGGCCTTCACCAGGGCGTCGGTCTCGCCATGGCCGTGCCGACGCTCGGAATGGCCCACGATCACATAGCGGCAGCCGAGATCCACCAGCATGGGTGCGGCAATGTCGCCGGTATGGGCCCCCCTCGCCGCCCAGTGGCAGTCCTGACCGCCAAGCGCAATCCCGGAACCCTTGATTTTCTCACCTACCAGAGCAATCAGGGTCGCCGGCGGGCAGAGCAGAAGCTCGGCCGCCAGGCTCCCGGCGCCGGCGCGGATCGCCTCGGCCAGGGCCAGGCCGTCGGCCCGTCGCCCGTTCATCTTCCAATTGCCGGCGATCAGCGGCCTCGGTTTGCTCATTTCCGGATCCCTCGCCCGAATTGCGGCTGCTGCCTAGCATGATCCCCCGGCGGGTGGAACCCGCCTTTGCTTGCCCGGCCTGGAACACCCCCCTATGATGCCGGCCCTCGCCGCCCCGGGGGCCAAGCATCGGCCCGCGGTGCCGCACTCTATGCCGGATCGTCATGCTTCAGCTCATTCGCTCCAAAGCCTCCTCCTGGGTCATCAAGATCCTGTTCGTCGTCCTCGTGGTCTCCTTCGGGATCTGGGGCATCGGCGACATCCTGCGGACGAAGACGACGGAGGTCACCGTCGCCCATGTCGGCGGCCAGACGATCACGGCCGAGGCCTTCCAGCGCGAGTACCAGCAGCAGTACAAGCGGACGGCCGCGGCCTTCGGCAATCAATTCAATGCGGACCTCGCCCGGCAGCTCGGCCTGCCGGCCCAGGTGCTCGACCAGATGGTGAGCCAGGCCCTGTTCGCCGAGCTCGCCAATCGGCTCGGCCTGCGCGCGCCCGACGACGTGCTGACCACGATCCTCGCCACCATCCCCATGTTCAAGAACGAGCAGGGGCAGTTCGATCGGGCCCGGTTCGGCGCCTATCTGCAGCAGCTCGGGATGAGCGAACAGAGCTATATTGAGACCCTGCGCCGCCAGCTTCTCATCAGCCAGATCTATGGCGCGATTGCGGCAGGGGCCAATCCGCCGCAGCAGCTGGTCGATGCGGTCTATGGCTATCGCAACGAGAAGCGCATCGCCGACACGGTTCTCGTCACCGATGCCAGCATGCCGGTCCCGCCGACGCCCGACGATGCGACCCTGGAGAAATATCTGAAGGAGCATGCCGACCGGTTTCAGGCGCCGGAATACCGCAAGCTCACCATCCTGAGGCTCCGGCCCGAGACCCTGGCCGCCGGCATCAAGATCAGCGACGACCAGATCACTCAGTATTTCAATGCCCATAAGGATGACTTCGGGACTCCCGAGAAGCGCGAGTTCCTGATCTTCGCCTTGCCGACCGAGGCCGTTGCCAAGGCGGCGGCCGAGGAGATCGCCAAGGGCGGGGATTTCGCCGCGGTGGCTAAGAAGGCCTCGGGCCAGGATCCGGCCGATACCGGCCTCGTCGCCCCGAACGGGCTGCTGCCGGAGATGGCGCAGCCCGCCTTTGCCGCCGCCGATGGCGCGGTGGTCGGGCCGGTCAAGACGGTGCTCGGCTGGCAGATCGCAAAGCTGACCAAGGTCGTGCCCGGCAAGCCCGCCATGCTCGCCGATGTCCGTGACAAGATCGCCAAGCAGCTCGCGACGCAGCAGGCTGCCGATGACATCGTCAGCCTCGCCAACAAGCTCGACGATACGCTGGCGGGCGGCGCCTCCCTGGAGGAAGCGGCGAAGACCCTGGGCATGTCGATCGAGAACGTCGCCAGTGTCGCCCGCAACGGCGAGGCGCCGGACGGCAAGTCCATCGGCGATCTCGTCGGCACGCCGCAGCTCCTTCCCGTCGCCTTTGCGACCGAAACCGGCCAGCTGAGCAGCGTGACCGAGGACGGGACCGGCGGCTATTTCATCCTGCGCGTCGACCAGGTGACGCCGCCGGCCCTGCGCTCCCTGGATCAGGTGAGGACCAAGCTGGTGGCGGATTGGCAGGCCGAGGCCCGGGACAAGGCAGCGGCCGACAAGGCCAAGCAGATCATGGACCGCGTCAAGGCGGGCGAGGATCTGAAGGCCGTCGCCCAGTCCATGGGCCTCATCGTCAAGCGCAGCCTCGCCTTCAGCCGGAGCCAGGGCGACCCCATCGCCGATATCCCGGCCTCCCTCGCCGGGCTGATCTTCGATCTGAGGAAGGGCGAAGCGGCAACCTCGCCGAATGAGCAGGCCGCCAATCCGGGCCATGTGGTCGCGGTTCTGGTCGAGATCCAGCCGGCCAATCCGGCGACCGATCCGACGGGCGTGAAGCAATTGACGGCGGAGATCGGCCAGAGGATGGGCGATGATCTTCTGGCCCAGTTCCGCAAGGCACTCGAATCCGAAAGCCCGGTCACGACGGATATGAAGGCCGTCGATTCCCTCACCGGGGCATGAAGGTCGAGCCGTCTTTCGAGTGCTTCGCGGCGGCCTATGCGGCGGGCAAGCCGAGCGTCCTCTATACCCGTCTGGTTGCCGATCTGGAGACGCCGGTCTCGGCGATGCTGAAGCTCGCCGACCGGCGGCCCCATAGCTTCCTGCTGGAATCCGTCGAGGGTGGCGCCGTCCGCGGCCGCTATTCCCTCATCGGCCTGAAGCCCGATCTGGTCTGGCGCTGCCGCAACAACCAGGCGGAGATCAACCGGCGCTTCCGCGTCGATCAGCGGGCCTTCGAGCCCTGCCCGGGCGATGCCCTTGCCTCGCTGCGCAACCTCGTGCGCGAAACGCGGATCGAGCTGCCGCCGGGCCTGCCGCCCATGGCCGCCGGGCTCTTCGGCTATATGGGCTATGACATGGTGCGGCTCATGGAGCGGCTGCCAACCAACAAGCCCGAGGCCCTCGATCTCCCGGATTCCGTTTTCCTGCGCCCCACCGTCATGGCCATTTTCGACAATGTCGAGGATCTGGTGACCATCGTCGCCGCGGTCTGGCCCCAGGAGGATCAGGGTGCCCGGGCAGCCTACAACCAGGCCTGCGAGCGCCTGGCTGATGTGGTCGCCGATTTCGGGCGCAACCTGCCGGAGCGGCGCGAGGTGATGGATGCGCTGGCCGATCTGCCGGAGCCCCGCTCCAACATCACCCAGGCCGAGTTCCACACCATGGTGGAGCGGGCCAAGGAATACATCCTCGCC
>DATFRE010000187.1:0-4274 GCA_035263545.1 Dongiaceae bacterium | reverse complement strand
TGTACCGCCATCGAACGGATCGACCAGTGCGTTGCGTCGGCCGGCGTGGTGCGCAACGTCCGCTCTATCACGGCCGCAACCTGATCGTCGTCAATGGTTCGCGGCTGGCCAGGACGAGCCTCGTCGAGCAGGCCATCACAGCGATCCTTCAGGAAGCGGCGGTGCCATTTGCCAACCGTATGTTCGTGCAGGCCAAGTTCAGCCGCGACCGACTTGCTGGACAATCCGCCCGCACATCGCAGAATGATGCGGCACCGCTCGGACAACGATCGGGCGACGCGATGGCGGCGCATTTGCCGCTCCAGATAGCTCCGTTCCTCGGCGCTCAGTTCCAACGGCGCAATCGGCCGACCCTTCGAACCTGCAGTCGCCATCAGCGCTCTCCTTCCAGAGCACTCTTCTATAATGTAATGAATTTCAGTTCCAGGTGTCTAGGTGCCCGTGCTATCATCATTTCTTGAGGAAAGACTGACCCATCGTGATCTGTAGGACAAGACTCCCCTGTCTTTCCTCGCCGAAGCGTCCGGGACGAGAGGAATTGCCATGTCAGAGCGTCGTGTAAAAGTGCAGATCCCGCCGAACAACGAGACGGTCGACGGTGTGGAGGTTGCGGTTGATGAGGCACTCGAGAAGTGGAGCGAGGTTCGCCTGACGGACGGTTCCGTGATCCGGGTCAAGCTCACGGTGGCGTCGGCCGTGCGCATCGAGGGGAGATGGGATCAGGATGGCAATCCGCTCTACATCATCCGGGGTGCGCAGACCATGGTGGTGAGCAGCTCGCCGGACGCTCTGCGGAGAAAGACGCAGTAGGACCACCATTCAGCCGAGCCGGAGCGAATTCTGCAACTGAGCGGGAAGCCGGCCCGAAGCCCCGATCTCGGCGCAGCTCACCTTCCAGAGGCGCAGATACTCCTCGACCGGAACGCCGCTTCTCGCCGGCCAGCGGTTGAGCGCCCCCAGATCCTCGACGCAGGCATGGTCCTCGAGGGCCGCAAGGATGGCCTGTATCACCGGGCCTTCGACCGGTGCGAGGCCGCCGGCATTCTCGAGCGCGCCGCGGGTCTTGCGGAACCAGGCCTCCATCTCGGCTCCCGGCTTCGGTCACCCGGCTTGACATAGCCCGCGATCACATTCGCCCGTTGGTCGGTAATGGCCTTGGCGAAAGGTGCATCGCCGGCAAAGGGCGGGTTCGCTGCCCAGCTTTCGGCGAGGAGCCCGAGACCGCGGATCGAGAAGGCTTCGACCAGGGATTCCTCGAGCCGAGCAGGGCCACGGCCATGCGCGCCTGATGCTGGGGCGCTATCTCGCAGCCGGTGCCGCCGGCGACCGCCAGCCTGTGGAGGCGCGCCTCTGGCTGGAGCGCGCCATGGCCCAGGGCATCGACGAGGCCGAGCAGGATCTCGCCGACCTCCCGGAAACGCCGGACCCCGACAATCGCCCCGAGCTGCCGATGATGGCGGTCGTGATCTGATCGGCCGCGAGCAACGGATCGCGACTCTGGCCGCGGACCGCCCGCCGATCCGATAGCACGGTGCGGCCGTCAGGCCTCTCTTTGCCAGAAGCTGGAAAACCCTTGCCACTGCGCTGCGCGGAACAAGAACCGTCTGCCCGCGGTTCCGTATTCGCCCGGTATGGGGCCGGATACGGGAGATCGGCATGAGGCTAATCTCATCGGTGGCGCTGGTTGGCTTGATGGCGGCCATGGCCTGCGCCGCCAGCCTCGCCCTGGGCGAGGGCGAGATCGTCAAGGGTGGAATCGAAATCAAGGCGCTGAGCGGAAGCCTCGCGCGGCACGCCCCCGTTCCCTTGGCGGCGAAGCAGGGGACCGCTTCCTAGCCCGGCCGGACCGGTTCCGAGATCGGGCAAAATGCAGGCCACCACCCGAATATAGTTTCCACACCATCGGGACGCTCATCGACGCGTCGCGATCGGCATCGAATATGGGCGCCTTTCTCGCTCGGTGACTCGAGTGGGCCGCGCCTTTCCGCCGTTATCCGGCGCCGCTCCCGGCGGAACTAGCCCGAGGGCCCGCTATATGAGCCGCGCTAGCCGGTAAGATCGTCCCTGCGCACCACCACGAAGCCGCCGGTTTCGAACCGACGCTCGCGGTACTTGCGGGCGGCAAGCTCCTGGATCCGTTCCCGGTGGCGGCGGTAAGTCGTCGCCATGGCATGCGGACCACCCAGCGCATCGTCCTCGAGGGCCGCAAGGGCGGCCTTCGACACGGCGCAGTGGACGAGCATGCCATCTTCCGTGGCGAACAGGCGCAACGCCTGCCGTTCGGGATCATAGACGACTCTGTCAGGCTCGAAGACCAACGGCATGCCAGCCTCCCCGATCGAGGTTTCCCCAGCCCTCGTTTCTTTTGCAATTATAGAGCATCGCGCGTGGGAGTTTGGTTAAATTCGTTGCATCAACTCGGGATCGTGACCTGTGGCAATGCTGTGATCCACCCGGATCACTCCCTCTTGTCATTTGCCTGCCGCCATCGCCGGCCTATGATTTGCCCATCTCACGGCATCGGGGTCGCACGCACAACGCCAAAGTACGGCCGAGGAGGAATCATGGGCGCATTGATGCAGCGGCAATTTCGCCATGACGGCAGATCGCTCGAAGTGAGGGCGGAACTCCTGACCCACGCCTGGCATGTCGGCATCTTCGAAGCCGGCATCCCGGTCATCGGCGGAATCGCGCGCTGCTCCCGCCGCGATGTCGAAAGCGCCCGCAAGCGGCGCGACGAAGACCTGGTCGAGGAGACGATGCTCCGTGTCCAGGACAAGGTGGAAAAAGGACAGCTTCGCCTGCCATAAAGCGAGCCGCTGACCGCGGCGCCGCTTGATTCTTCAGCGCGTCGACCACTTATTTCGCCACGCCCTCAGATCTGCCGGAATGCTCGAGGAATCCGCGGCCGGCCGAGGGGCGACTGCGCTATCATGAGGCCGCCATGAGATTGGACCGCCTTTTCCACCCGGCGCTTGCCGCCTGGTTCGATCGGAGCTTTGCCGGCCCCACGCCCGCGCAGGCCGAGGCCTGGCCGGCGATCCGGGCGGGGCGCCATGCGCTCATTGCCGCGCCCACCGGCTCCGGCAAGACGCTTGCGGCCTTCCTCGCCGCCATAGACGGGCTGTTGCGCCAGGGCGTGGAGGGCCGCCTCGCCGATGAGACCCAGGTTGTCTATGTCTCGCCGCTGAAGGCGCTCTCCAACGATATCGAGAAGAACCTGGCGGCACCCCTCGCCGGCATCCGCGAAGAGCTTGCTCGCCTCGCTCTCCCGGATGTGGAGATCCGGACCTGGGTGCGCACCGGCGACACCCCGGCCGGCGAGCGCGACCGTGCCCGGCGCCGCCCGCCCCATATCCTGGTCACCACCCCGGAATCCCTCTACATCCTGCTGGGCTCGGAATCGGGACGGCGGATGCTGGCGACGACGCGCAGCGTCATCGTCGACGAGATCCACGCGCTGGCACCCAACAAGCGCGGTGCCCATCTGGCGCTCTCCCTGGAGCGCCTGGCGGCCCTCACCGGCCATCCGCTCCAGCGCATCGGACTCTCGGCGACCCAGAAGCCCATCGAGGACGTGGCGCGCTTTCTCGTGGGGCTTGGCTCAGCTTCTCAGGCGACGCCCGACTGCGTCATCATCGATACCGGCCATCGCCGGGCCCGCGATCTGGCCCTCGAGGTTCCCGACTCGCCGCTGGAGGCGGTGATGTCGCACGAGGTCTGGGAACAGCTCTATGGCCGGCTCACCGAGCTGATCGAGGCCCATCGGACAACGCTGGTCTTCGTCAACACGCGACGCCTCGCCGAGCGCGTGACCCGCCATCTCTCCGAGCGCCTGGGCGAGGCGAATATCGCCGCCCATCACGGCAGCCTGGCGCGCGAGTTGCGCCTCGATGCCGAACAGCGCCTGAAGAAGGGCGCGCTGAAGGCGCTGGTCGCTACCGCCTCCCTCGAGCTCGGCATCGATATCGGCGAGGTCGATCTGGTCTGCCAGATCGGCTCCCCGCGCTCGATCGCCAGCTTCCTCCAGCGCGTTGGCCGCTCCGGCCATGCGGTGGGCGGCCTGCCGAAGGGCCGCCTCTTCCCGCTCTCCCGCGACGAGCTGGTGGAGGCCGCCGCCCTCATCGACAGCGTCGAGCGCGGCGAGCTCGATCGGCTTTCGATCCCCCTTGCCCCGCTCGATGTGCTGGCCCAGCAGATCGCCGCCGAGGTGGCCGCCCAGGAGTGGCCCGAGGAGGCGCTCTTCCAGCTGTTCCGGCGCGCCTGGCCCTATC
>DATFRE010000186.1:0-7113 GCA_035263545.1 Dongiaceae bacterium | reverse complement strand
GCTTTATGAGCGCCTTGGTGCCCATCCCATGGCCCATGAAGGGGCCGAGGGGGTGCATTTCGCGCTTTGGGCACCGAATGCGAGCCGGGTCTCGGTCGTGGGTGACTTCAACCGCTGGGATGGCCGCCGCCACCAGATGCGCAAGCGCGTCGATAGCGGCCTGTGGGAGATCTTCGCCCCCGATGTCGGCGAGGGCACCAACTACAAATACGAGATCGCCGATCGCGAGGGCCGGCTTCAGCCCCTGAAGGCCGATCCCTTCGGCTTCGGCAGCGAGCTTAGACCTTCGACCGCATCGGTGGAGACGCGGACCGACAATTTCACCTGGGAGGACGAGGCACATCGGGCGGTCCATGCGGGCACCGATCCGCGCCGCCAGCCCATGGCGATCTACGAGGTGCATCTGGGCTCCTGGCAGCGCCGCGAGGACGGCTGGTTCCTCTCCTATGACGAGCTCGCCGATCGCCTGATCCCCTATGCCCTCGACATGGAGTTCACCCATCTCGAGCTGCTGCCTGTTTGCGAGCATCCCCTTGATGCCTCCTGGGGCTATCAGCCCATCGGGCTCTTCGCCCCCACGCGGCGCTTCGGCGATCCCGCCGGCTTCGCCCGCCTCGTCGATCGCGCTCATCGGGCCGGGCTCCGCCTGTTGATCGACTGGGTGCCAGCCCATTTCCCGACCGACCAGTACGGCCTCGCCCGCTTCGACGGCGAGCCGCTTTACGAATATGCCGATCCCCGCCGGGGCTATCAGCCGGACTGGAACACCGCCATCTATGATTTCGGCCGCCGCGAGGTTGCCAATGTGCTGATAGCCAATGCCCTCTACTGGCTCGACCGCTTCCATGTGGACGGGCTGAGGGTCGATGCCGTGAGCTCCATGCTCTATCTCGATTATTCACGGAAGCCGGGGGAATGGCTGCCCAATGAGGAGGGCGGCAATACCAACAAGGATGCCGTCCGCTTCCTCCAGCGGGTCAACGAGCTGGTCTATGCCATGCACCCCGGCGTGCTGATGACCGCGGAGGAATCGACGGCCTGGGCCGGCGTCTCCCGTCCGGCCTATGCCGGCGGTCTCGGCTTCGGCTTCAAATGGAACATGGGCTGGATGCACGACACCCTGGACTACATCTCGCGCGAGCCGGTCCACCGCCGCTGGCACCATAACCAGATGACCTTCGGCATGATGTATGCCTATGCCGAGAACTTCGTGCTGCCGGTCTCCCATGACGAGGTCGTCCACGGTAAACGCTCGCTGCTTGGCCGGATCCCGGGCGATGAGTGGCAGAGATTCGCGACGGCGCGCGCCTATTACGGCTTCATGTGGGGCCATCCCGGCAAGAAGCTCTTGTTCATGGGACAGGAATTCGGCCAGGCGGGCGAATGGGACTTCGCCCGGGCACTCCCTTGGCACGAGCTCGAACGGCCGCTGAACCGGGGGCTCAGGGATTCGGTGCGCGAGCTGAACCGGCTCTATCGCCGGATCCCCGCTCTGCATGCCCGCGACTGCGAGGGGGATGGCTTCCGCTGGATCGTGCCCAACGACATGACCCAATCGGTTTATGCCTGGGTGAGGTTCGGAGCGCCCGGCGACCGCCCAGTTGTCGTGGTCAGTAACTTCACGCCCGTTCCGCGACATGGCTATCGCATCGGCCTGCCCCAGGCGGGACGATGGCGCGAGATCTTCAATTCCGATTCTGTGGCCTATGGCGGCTCGGGGCAGGGCAATCTGGGTCAGGTGACGGCGCGTCCCTCCGCCTCGCATGGTTTCCCGGCCTCGGCCGAGATCACGGCACCTCCGCTGGCGACTGTGATGTTCCAATTCGACGGAGAGTAGAGCGATGGCAGAGAATCCCCCATTCACCGGCCCCAATGCGCGCCACGCGATGGCCTATGTGCTGGCGGGCGGGCGCGGCAGCCGGCTGATGGAGCTGACCGACAAGCGCGCGAAGCCCGCCGTCTATTTCGGCGGCAAGTCGCGCATCATCGATTTCGCACTCTCCAATGCGCTGAACTCCGGCATCCGGCGCATCGCGGTCGCGACTCAGTACAAGGCCCATAGCCTCATCCGCCATCTCCAGCGCGGCTGGAACTTCTTCCGCACCGAACGCAACGAGAGCTTCGACATCCTGCCCGCCAGCCAGCGCGTCTCCGAGGAGCGCTGGTATCTCGGCACCGCCGATGCGGTCTTCCAGAACATCGACATCATCGAGGCCTATGCGCCGGAATTCATCGTCCTCCTGGCTGGCGATCATGTCTACAAGATGGACTATGAGCGCCTGCTCCAGCAGCATATCGACGACGATGCCGACGTCACGGTGGGCTGCATCGAGATCGCGCGCGAGGATGCCTCCGGCTTCGGCGTGATGGAGATCGACGAGAGCAACCGGATCATCTCCTTCCTGGAGAAGCCCAAGGACCCGCCCGGCATGCCCGGCAAGCCCGACCGGGCGCTTGCCAGCATGGGCATCTATGTGTTCAACACCGGCTTCCTTTTCGACCAGCTGCGGCGAGACAATGCCGATCCGACCTCCAGCCACGACTTCGGCAAGGACATCATCCCCCGGCTCGTAGCCGAGGCGAAGACGGTCGCCCATCACTTCGCCCGCTCCTGCGTGCGGTCCTCCCAGGAGGCGCCCTCCTACTGGCGCGATGTCGGGACCCTCGATTCCTATTTCGAGGCCAACATCGACCTGACGGATGTGGTGCCGGATCTCGACCTCCACGATCAGGACTGGCCCATCTGGACCTATGCCGAGGTGACGGCTCCGGCGAAATTCGTCCATGACGAGGCCGGCCGGCGGGGCATGGCCGTCTCCTCCCTCGTCTCCGGCGGTTGCATCATCTCCGGCGCCAGCATCCACCGGACGCTGCTGTTCACGGGCGTGCGCGTCAACTCCTACTCGCGGCTGGACCATGCGGTGGTCCTGCCCTATGTGGAGGTCGGCCGCGGCGTCAGGCTCTCCAATGTCATCATCGACCGCGGCGTGAAGATCCCGGCGGGCCTCATCGTGGGCGAGGACCCGCAGCTCGACGCCCAGCGCTTCCGCCGCAGCGATCGGGGCATCTGCCTCATCACCCAGAGCATGATCGACCGCCTGGTCGCATGAGAATCCGCGCATGAGCGTCGTCGAGGTCCTCTCGATCGCCTCGGAAGTCTATCCCCTGGTCAAGACCGGGGGGCTGGCCGATGTGGCCGGCGCGGTGCCTGCCGCCCTCCGCGCCGAGGATGTGCGCATGCGCACGCTGGTGCCCGGATATCCGGCAGTGCTCGCGGCGCTGGAGGGAGTGGAGGAGATCTATGTCTTCCGGCATCTCTTCGGCAGTTACGGGCGGCTCCTCGCCGGGCGTGCCGCCGGCCTCGACCTCTTTGTCCTGGACGCACCCGCCTTCTATGACCGGCCGGGCAATCCCTACCAGGCGCCGGGAGGCGAGCCCTGGGGGGACAATCCCTTCCGCTTCGCGGCACTCGCCCGCATCGGCGCCAGCCTCGGCGCGGGTCTGCTGCTGCCGGGCTATACGCCCCAGGTCATCCAGGCCCATGACTGGCAGGCGGGGCTGGCACCGGCCTACATCCACTATGACGGGCGCGGGCCGAAGACGGTCATGACCGTGCACAACCTGGCCTATCAGGGCCAGTTCGATCCCAGGCTGCTGAGCGCCCTCGGCCTGCCGCCCGGTGCCCTCACCATTCATGGCGTCGAATACTATGGCGGCATCGGCTTCTTGAAGGCGGGGCTTAAGCTTGCCGACCGCATCACCACGGTCTCGCCCAGCTATGCGGTGGAAATCCAGACCGACGAGGGCGGCATGGGCCTGGGCGGGCTGCTGCGCGACCGGGCAAATGTGCTGAGCGGCGTCCTGAACGGGCTCGACGACGAGGTCTGGGATCCCGCCAAGGATTCCCTTCTCGCCGCCCCCTTCAGCCGCAAGCAGATGGGACCGCGTGCCAAGAACAAGGCCGCGCTGCGGCTGCGCCTCGGCCTCGCGCCCGAGAGCCCCGGGCCGCTCTTCGGCGTCGTGGGCCGCCTCAACTGGCACAAGGGCTCGGATCTCCTGCTGGGCGCGCTGCCCGTCCTGTTGAGCGAAGGGGCGCAGTTCGCCCTGCTGGGCTCCGGCGAAGGTGGCCTCGAGGCCGGGTTCCGGGCGGCGGCAGCCAGCAATCCCGGCCGGATTGCCTGCCATATCGGCTATGAGGAGAAGCTGGCCCATCAGCTGCAGGGCGGCGTGGATGCGCTTCTGGTCCCTTCGCGCAGCGAGCCCTGTGGCCTGACCCAGCTCTGCGCGTTGCGCTACGGTGCGCTGCCCGTGGTCGCGCGGGTGGGCGGGCTCTCCGACACGGTGATCGACGCCAATCCCATGGCCGTGACCCAGGGATTGGGCACTGGCGTCCAGTTCACGCCGGGGACCGTGGCGATGCTGGGGGGCGCGATCCGGCGCACGGTCGACCTCTATCGCGAGCCGAAGCTCTGGCAGAAGCTGCAGGCCAATGGCATGGCCTGCGATGTGTCCTGGCGCGAGCCGGCGCGCCGATATGCGCGGCTGTTCCGGACGCTGGCGGCGGAGAGCGCTCGCGGCTGAATCCTTCGCGGATTCACATTTCTCCGTTTTGCCCTACAGTTCCGATTCTCATGCGATGGCTCGAAGCCTCGACGGCGGTGCTCGGCATTCTGACGATTGCCATGTCGGAGGCGAAGGCTGGCCGCGAGGAGGGGCTGGCGGCCTGTCATGCCGGTGAGTGGAAAACCGCGGCCCATGAGCTCCTCCCTGAGGAAGCCACGACGACCGATGCGGCGGCGGTGCGCTGCCTGGCCGACATCTATTTCGGTGGCCTGAACGTGCCGCGAGACCCGCAAAGGGCTTTCGGACTCTGGAAGCGGCTGGCGGATCTCGGCAACGATGAAGCCCAGGACATGGTGGGCTATTTCTATCTCGATGGCGTCGGGACGGATCGAGACCCGGGCAAAGCCGAGCAGTTGTTTCTTCGTTCGGCCGAGCAAGGCAATCAGAACGCGATGTCCGAGCTCTCGCTTTACTATTCCCTGGGTTTCATCGGTTGCTGCCCGAACCAGCAAAAGGCGATGTACTGGACCATGAGGCTCGCCGGCTTGGGAAATCTGCAAGCTGAAGTTGAACTCGTCCGCGCTTACTCCCGCGGAGAGGTCGTTCAAAGAGACGACAGGCAGGCCGTCCACTGGGCTTTGCTGGCCGCGGAGCAGGATTCGACGGAGGCGTTTTTATTCCTTGGTTATGCAACGAAGCAAGGTGCCGGAACCGAGCGAAACCTGGTCGAAGCCTATAAGTGGTTCAGCATCGCGGCGGCTCACACGAAAGCCGCGGAAGGTGCCGAGGCGGTTCGCCAGCGCGACGAAATCGCGCGGCAGCTGACGGCGGCGCAATTGCGACAGGCACAGCGCCTGTCGCTGGAATGGTGGATCAGGCCCCGTTCTCCCTGACCTCCATGGGGGCGTTCCTCTCACCTCGGATGAGGTGACCATGCTCCTGACGTATGCGCGGCTGCCGAAGAGCGCCACGACAGAGGCAGGTGCAGACCGGCGGCGGCGGGCGGCTGCGGTGCAGGAGCTGATTGCGCTCCTTCGACATCCCGACAAGAGGATCTGGGAGCGGGAGCGCGACATGCAGCGCATCCTGCGTTTTCTCCGCGAGGAGGGGCTGAGCATCGTCCTGGCCGACGATCCCTTCAAGGCACTGCGCCTGTTCCTCGGCCTCCCAGGCCGGGGGCACCGGGAGCAGCCGCCATGGCGCGACCACGACATCGCCGTCGCGGTCGAGGAGCGTGTCGCCGGCGGCCTGACAGTCGAGCGGGCGGTGGAGCAAGTCGCCGAGACAACGAGGCCCCGCCTGTCTGTGCGCCGCGTACGCCGCATCTATTATGACCACCGCCGGGCGGCCAGGGCGGAGCTGGCGGAGCGCCAGCTCAAGAAGGGGTAAGGCAAGCCCTGCTGACCGGGCGCTCCGTGGCGCACGAAATCGGGACGATTTAAAGGGACAGACTCCGGCGGCGCGCGAGCGCAACCTCCTCCCGCGCTGTCGTACAGGAGGAAGCCAAATGGACCCGCATCAACTCGCCGTTCGGCAGGCGAGGGCCGCCGAGATCATCGGCGCCTCGGAGTCTTGGATGGAGAAAGCGCGGGGGTCCGGCAAGGGACCGATTTATGTGCAACTCTCCGACGGAGCAGTGGCCTACCTGCTTAGCGACCTCGAGGAATTCCTTCGCAGCCGGCGCCGTCGTTCCACCTCGGACGCCCCTGGTCGCGCCCAGGAGGCCCCATCGCGTGAGTCCGGCATGTCCGGTTCGCCACAGCATGTGTCGCGCACCGGCCGGAGCCCGCTGCCTGCGACCCCGGCGCCCCCTCGGGGGCGAGCCACGCCAGGCCGCCGTCGCGCAAGGAGGCGCAACCCAGATGCTGAAACAGACGGGAAGACGGCCGGCGACTGATATAGCCAGCAGGACCTCGACGACTGGGCCAACGCGAGGAAGCGCATGTCCACGAGCGCACCAACACACAAGGAATAGGTAAGGCTCGAGGCCCGCATCACCAGCGACGGCGAAGGCGCGCAGAGACGGGAGGCGCGCTTGGACTGCGAGCCCTGATCGACGAAGGCAGCAAAAGGGAGACAAACATGGCCTGGAAACACACCAGGCCGACGACCGGGACCAATCGTCAGCCTGGGGACGGGGAAACCAGCATTTCCGACCCCCAAGATATTTTCCTCCGTGAGCGCTGGCAAGGCGCGTGCGCGACGACCGCGCCCGAGGCATTTGCGCCGGCGCAACTCGTCGTCGGCGCTGTCCTGGGCGATCCGGGCGGCATCGTGCTCTTCGTCGCAGGCTGCCAGCGCTGTGGCGGTGCGCATTACTACGCCACGTCGGGTTTCAAAGACCTGCGTCCGGGCGAGCGGATATGGGCGCTGTGCGACGCGCCGGGGCCGGCCGGGCCGCCTGGGGCCTGCGGGCGCGGCGCCCGGATCGTCCCGGCAGATAAGCCTGCGTCTATTACGACTCCGGCGCGCGCGCCAGCCGGGAGGGGCGCGGCGCCATGCGGCGCATCGCGCGTGCGGGGCTTGCGACCTCCGGTCGCGTTCTCGTCG
>DATFRE010000185.1:0-7120 GCA_035263545.1 Dongiaceae bacterium | reverse complement strand
CGTCGAGTGCCTGGTCGCCGTTCTCCGCCAGCCTGTACTGATGCCCTGCGCGCTCCAGGATGCGCGCGGTCACCTTGCGGTTGACCGGATTGTCCTCGGCCACCAGCACCGAGAGCCGCCGGCGCTGACGCGTCATCGCCGAATGGCGCGCCTTCTCGGCGAGCGCATCGCGGCGCGCGGTGTCGAAGCCGCGCAGCGCATGTGCGGCACCGGAGAGCGCGGCCTCCCCGATAGGCAGGTCGAGAATTAGAAGGAACTCCCGTTCCTGCTCCGCCGTCTCCTCGGGTGGGGCGGGGAACTCGCGCAGCAGGACCGGGGCGAAATCGGCATCTGGCTGCAGGCGCTTCAGCTCCTCCAGGAAGGCGGCCGGCGCCTGGGGCAGGGCGCGGGCGTCGAGCAGCACCGGATGGTAACGGTGGCCGGCATCGCGCCGCGCCGCGATCGCCCGGCGCAGCTCCGCCAGCCCGGCGGCCTCGACCAGCGCGTAGCCGTCGGAAGCAAGGCGGGGGCGCAGGCCATGGGCGAGCGCCGCGTCGCGAGTGAGCAGGACGAGTTCGAAGGGCTCCCCGGTCTCCGGGGCCGTGGCGGCGGCGCGGGTCTCGAAGGGCAGGGTGACCCAGAACCGGCTGCCCTGCTGCGGCCGGCTCTCAACGCCGACCTCGCCGCCCATGAGCTGGGCCAGCTCACGCACGATGGCGAGCCCGAGCCCCGTGCCGCCGAAGCGCCGGTTGGTGGCGCCGTCGGCCTGGGTGAAGCTCTGGAAGATCGAGGCCTGCGCCTCGGGGGCAATGCCGGCGCCGGTATCGGCGATGTCGAAGCGCAGCAGGCTCACCTTGTCCTCGACCCGCATCAGCCCGACCCGGAGCGCCACATGCCCCTTCTCGGTGAACTTCACCGCGTTGGCAACGAGATTGATCACGATCTGGCGCAGGTGCTGCCGGCCGCCACGCAGGAGATAGGGCGCTTCGGCGTCGACATGGACGAGCAGGCGCAGGCCCTTGCGCTCGGCCTGGGGCCTGAGGAAGGAGACCAGATCGGCGAGCTCGGCATGCAGGTCGAAGTCGACGATGTCGACCGCCATCTTGCCCGCCTCGATCTTGGAGAAGTCGAGGATCTGGTCGATGAGGGAGAGAAGCGCGCGGCCGGAACTCGCGACCGTGCGCGTCATGTCGCGCTGCTCGTCGTCGAGGCGGGTGTCCTGTAGCAGGTCGCTCATGCCGATGATCGCGTTCAGCGGCGTGCGCAGCTCATGGCTCATGACGGCGAGGAAGCGGCTCTTCGCGCGGTTCGCCTGCTCCGCCTGCGCCTTCGCCTCGGTCAGCTTGTGGATCAGTGTGGAGACATAGGCCGGCAGCACGACGAGCCCGGCCAGGAGCGCATAGGCGAGGTCGGGTTGGCCGCGCCAGTAGGGCGTGAAGGTGAGGGGCAGGAAGCCAATAACGCTCGCCACGGCCGAGAGGGCGAGATAGCGGTTGCCGTAGCGGAAGCCGTTGCCGAAGGTGACCCAGAGATAGATCGGATAGAGCAGGGCCGCGGATTCCTGGCCCCAAAACATGGCGGCCGAGATCATGGTCATGTCGGTGAGCATGGCGGTGATCCGGCGGGCGGGCGCGATGCCTGGCCGGGCGACGATCAGTCCGACATAGACCGCCGAGAGGACGAGATAGCCCGCTGAGAGCAAGGTTCCATGGATGACACCCTCGTCGCCGAAGCCGCGCAGCCAGTCAAAGGTGAGAAAATAGATGAAGGCGAGGGCGACGATGACAATGCGCACGAGGGCCTGTTCGTGCTCGCTGTCGGCCCGACCCCGCAGCCGCCGGGCGAGGAACGCAGTGCCCCGCCGCCAGCCGCGGGTGGCCGGTTCCGAGGCAGGGATGTCAGGCGTGCCGGGCATTTAGCGATGCCACCCCTCAGGCATGATCTGCATGCTGAACGCAGCGCTCCGCCGGCAGGTCGATGGTGACGGTCGTGCCGGCGCCGATGGCGCTGGCGATATCGAGCGTGCCGCCATGGAGCTGGGTCAGCTCGAGGGCGAGCCGGAGGCCGTGGCCGCCGGGCTGCGGCGGCTTGGCCTGCTTGCCGCTCCGTCCGGCCCTGGCCTTGACCGCGGCGATCTCCTGCTCCGCCATGCCGACGCCGGTGTCGGACACGGTGAGGCGCAGGCCACCCGCATCGTTGCGGGCGGCGACCACCGAGATGCTGCCCTCGGGCGCGGTGAACTTGATGCTGTTGGAGACGAGGTTGAGCAGGATCTGCTTCAGCTTGCGCTCATCGCCCTTGAGCAGCGGCAGATTGTCCGCCGGAGAGAGGAGCAGGCGGAGCTGGCCATCCTCGGCGCGGCTGCGCACGAGCCGCAGCACGTCCTTCAGCATCTTGGGCACGCTGATGACCACCTCTTCTAGCTTCAGGCGGCCGGCCTCGATGGAGGAGAGATCCAGGAGATCGTCGATGATCTGCAGCAGATGCTGGGCGCTCGCCAGGATGTCGGCGGCATAGTCGTGATAGCGGGGATTGCCGATGGGACCCAGCAGCTCGAGCTTCATGACATCGGCGAAGCCGATAATGGCGTTGAGGGGCGTGCGCAGCTCGTGGCCGGTGCTGGTCAGGAACTCGCTCTTGCTGCGGCTGGCGGATTCCGCATCCTCCTTGGCCCGTGCGAGCGCGTTCACGGCCTGCTTGCGCTGGGAGATGTCGAGGGAGACGCTGACGACATTGACCACCTCGCCGCCCTTTCTGAGCGGCGCCTTCGTGGTCAGGAACACGCGAGGCTTGCCCTCGCGGTCGGCGATGATCTCCTCGATGTCGTGCTGCATCCGCCCCGTGGCGAAGACGCGGGCATCGAGCTCGCGGTGGCGATGGGCATAGTCCTCGCCGAACAGGTCGGCGATCGGCCGGCCCGCAGCACCCTGCGGGTCGATACGGAAGAAGTCGCATTGATAGTCGTTGACGAAGATGCAGTGCCCCTCCGCATCGGTCGCGCAGATCATCGCCGGCACGGTGTCGATGACGTGGCTCAGGCGCTCGCGGCTTTCCTGCACCTCCTCGACCCGGAGCCGGTTGGTGAGGACGAGCTTTTCCTCCAGGGTCAGGGCACGCTTGCGGATGATCTCCTGCTGCCGGCGCAGCGTCAGCAGATTGCGCACGCGGGTGCGGAACTCGTGATGATCGACGGGGCTCAGCAGAAAGTCCGTGGCACCGGCCTCGAGTGCGCGATAGCGGAAGTCCCGGTCCTCATAGACGGTGACGACAACCACCGGCACATCGAAGCAGAGCGGGAGCTTCCGGAAGTGGCGCACGAATTCCGCGCCGTCCAGCTTCGGCATCTTGTAGTCGGTGATGACGAGATCGGGACAATGATCCGCGGCCCATTCCAGCGCCGCCTTGGGATCGCCGAAGGCGCGCACGGTGACGTCCTCGCCGAGGGAGGTCGCAAGCTTCGTCAGGATGCTTCGATTTGTCACACGGTCGTCGATGACGGCGATCAGCGGCATCGCAGCCCCATACCTACGATCTCGGAACCTTTGGACGCTCGCAGGCCAGCTCGTTCACCCAACTGGTAATCGTCCCCCGGCAGCCGGGTTTGCACTCGCCATGATGATGGGAAGTAGCTCCCCACACTGCTCTTCCCTCTGGTCTGCGAAATCTAGGACTCTGGCCATATGGCTGTAAAGCACGGCGCAGCATTTTCACGGGTATTGCTTTACTGTCCCTTAATCTCCGGGGCCCGGGAACCCCTCGGCAGCCGGTCTGGCCCCGGAAGCTGCCGATCTCTATTATCCGGCGCCTCAGGCCATCTGCGCCCCACCCCCCCGGACTGGTTCACATGGATTCGCGGTTTTCCAAGCTTTTTTCTCCCCTTACCCTTCGCGGCGTCACCCTCAAGAACCGTATCTTCTCCACCGGCCATGACACCAACCTGGCGGCCGGCGGTCTGATCAACGACCGGCTGGTGGCCTATCACCGGGCCCGGGCGGCGGGCGGGGCCGGGCTCGTGATCCTGCAGGTCTCGGGCGTGCATGAGAGCGCCCGCTATACCTCGCACCTGCTGATGGCCATCTCGGACGAGAGCATCCCCGGCTACCGGGCGGTCGCCGATGCGGTCCACGCTCATGGCTGCCGGGTCTTCGCCCAGCTCTTCCACCCGGGCCGGGAGATCATGGAATCCCAGGATGGCAGCCTGCCGGTCGCCTATGCCCCCTCGGTCGTGCCCAATGAGCGCTTCCACGTCATGCCGGCGCCGCTGACCCTGGCGCTTATCCGCGAGATCGTCGCGGGCTATGGCGCCGCCGCGGGAAGGATGGCGCGGGCGGGCATCGATGGGGTGGAGATCGTTGCCAGCCATGGCTATCTGCCGGCCCAGTTCCTCAACTCCCGCACCAACCGGCGCGAGGACAACTATGGCGGCAACTTCGATAACCGCCTGCGCTTCTTGCGGGAGGTGATTGCCGCCTGCCGGGCGGCGGTCGGGCCCGAGCGGGTCGTGGGCATGCGCATCTCGGGATCGGAGCTGGACCATGACGGGCTGACGGAGCCGGAGGTGCTGGAGGCCTGCCGGGCGCTGGCCGGCGACGGGGCGCTCGATTACTACAACGTCATCGCCGGCAGCTCCGCCTCGATCGCCGGCGCCATCCACATCGTGCCGCCCATGGCCATCGAGACCGGCTATGTGGCGCCTTTCGCGGCCGCCGTGCGCCAGGTGGTGGACAAGCCCGTCTTCGTCGCCGGGCGCATCAACCAGCCCCAGATTGCCGAGCAGGTCCTGGCCTCGGGCCACGCCGATCTCTGCGGCATGACCCGGGCGATGATCTGCGACCCCGAGATGCCGGCCAAGACCGCCGCCGGCCGCCTCGACGACATCCGCGCCTGCATCGCCTGCAACCAGGCCTGCATCGGGCATTTCCACCTCGGCTATGCCATCTCCTGCATCCAGCATCCCGAGACGGGGCGCGAGCTCGAATATGGCGCGCTGAAGCCGGCCTCCCGCCGCAAGCGGGTGGTGGTGGCCGGCGGCGGGCCCGGGGGCATGAAGGCAGCGGCGGTCGCCGCCGCCCGCGGCCATGACGTGACCCTCTACGAGGCGACGGGGCGCCTGGGCGGCCAGGCCCTTCTGGCCCAGCAGCTCCCGGGCCGGGCCGAGTTCGGCGGCATCGTCACCAATCTCACCCGCGAGATGGAGCTGGCCGGGGTCAAGGTGGTGAAGGGCAAGGCCGTCGACCCTGCTCTGTTGGCCGAGCTCGAGCCCGATGCGGTGGTCCTCGCCACCGGGGCCCGGCCGCGCCGGCCAGCCATCGAGGGGGCGGAAGCCGCCCATATGGTCGATGTCTGGCAGCTGCTCCGGGGCGAGGTCAATGTCGGCGCCTCGGCCTTGGTGGCCGATTGGCGTTGCGACTGGATCGGGATGGGGGTGGCCGAAATGCTCGCACGGGCGGGCTGTCGGGTGCGCCTGGCGGTCAACGGCTATGTCCCAGGCCAGCGCATCCAGCAATATGTCCGCGATCAGGGGAACGGCACGCTTCACAAGCTGGGGGTCGAGGTCATCCCCTACGCCCGGCTCTATGGAGCCGATGGCGACACGGTCTATCTCCAGCACATGTCCAGCGGCGAGCCGATCATCTGCGAGGGCGTGGACACCGTCGTCCTGGCGCTGGGCCACGAGCAGGAGACGGCCCTTGCCGAGGCGCTCGCCGGCTGGCCGGGTGAGCTCCACCGCATCGGCGACTGCGTCGCCCCCCGCACCGCCGAGGAGGCAGTGCTGGAAGGTCTGAAGGTCGCCAGCGTGCTGTAGGGTTCGGCGCGCGGCACGGCTCTTTCGCCCTCTCCCGCGTCGAAGCGCGGGAGAGGAAAAGAATGTCAGCCGTGCCCCAGCACCTTGTGCGGGCGATAGGGTTCTTCCAGCGTCTTCACTTCATCGGCGTCGAGCGCGATCTTGAGGGCGCCGAAGGCATCGGCCAGATGGCCTGGCTTGGTCGCGCCGATGATCGGGGCGGTGACACCGGGACGGGTGCCGACCCAGGCGAGAGCCACCTGGATCGGCTTGACCCCGCGCTTGGCCGCCACCTGCTTCACCCGCTCGGCGACGGCGAAGTCCTCGGGCTGGAAATAGAGGTTTTGGGCGAATTCGTCGCTCTTGGCCCGCATGGTCTCGCCCGTCTTGCCCTCGGCCTGCCGGTTGCCGGCGAGAAAGCCGCGGGCGAGCGGGCTCCAGGGGATGAGGCCGATGCCCTCGGCGCGGCAGAGCGGGTTCATCTCGCGCTCTTCCTCGCGGTAGACCAGGTTGTAATGGTTCTGCATGGAGACGAAGCGGCTCCAGCCACGGCGCTCCGCGAGATGGAGGGCCCGGCTGAACTGCCAGGCATACATGCTGGAGGCGCCGAGATAGCGTACCTTGCCGGCGCGCACGAGATCGTTGAGGGCTTCCAGGGTTTCCTCGATGGGCGTCTCGTCGTCCCAGCGATGGATCTGGTAGAGGTCGACATAGTCAGTGCCGAGGCGCTGCAGCGAGGCATCGATCGAATCCATGATGTGCTTGCGCGACAGGCCTTTCTCGTTCGGCCCTTCGCCCATCTTGCTGTTCACCTTGGTCGCGATCACGATATCGCTGCGCGTGATCCCGAAAGCCTTGAGGATGTTGCCCAGCACCGTCTCGCTGGCGCCCAGGGAATAGACATCCGCCGTATCGAAGAAGTTGATGCCGCCGTCGAGCGCCTCGCGGATGAAGGGCCGCGCCGCCGCCTCATCCAGCACCCAGGGACGCCAATTGGGCGAGCCGTAGCTCATGCAGCCGAGGCAGAGGCGGGAAACCTTGAGACCGGTCGAGCCGAGACGGACATATTCCATGGAGCTCTCCAAAGGAAGGGGACCGAGGCGGGGGTGGGGAGAGCTTAAGCAGGCCAGGTGATCGCGGCAATCGCCGCGGTCACCTGGCGGTCGCTATTTGCCGGCCGGCGAGGCCGGAATCTCCGACCGCGCCGTCACTTCCGGCGTGGCGATGGCGTTCAGGTCCCTGACCGCATCACGGAGGACGCTGCTCAATTCGACGCAGGGCGGAGCGCTGGGCGTGGCGAGAGCTTCCCGGGTCATATGCGCCTCGTTCGCGCGATAGCGGGCCAGCGCATTGGTC
>DATFRE010000184.1:0-13560 GCA_035263545.1 Dongiaceae bacterium | reverse complement strand
CTGGCCACGGTGACCAGCGGTGCGGCGCGCGCCGAAGACCCTGCCCCGCCCTCTCCCTGGAGTTTTCAGATCGTGCCCTATCTGTGGCTCGTCGGCATCGGCGGCGACATCAGCGGCCCGCGCGAATCCGTAAGCGTCAATGCCGGCATCGGCGATGTCCTGAGCCACCTCGACGGTGGATTGATGCTAGTGGGCGAGGCGCATTACAGGCAATGGTTTCTGTTCGGGGATTTCGACTATGCGAGGCTGTCTGCCGATGGCAGCTGGGGTCCGATCGTCGGGACGCCCTCTGCGACCCTGACGCAATACATGTTTACAGTGAATGGCGGCTATCGCTTCGTCGATATGCCCTCGATCAAAGCCGACGCCATGATCGGCACCCGAATCTTCTCCTTCGACACGAGTCTCGGCACCAGCGGCGGGCTCGTTCTGCCGCCGCTTTCCGATTCCGCCTCGATCACCTGGGCCGATCCGATCCTCGCCGGCCGCGTCATTCTGCCGTTCGATGACGGCAAGGCGCCCTGGTTTGCCACCCTTTATGGTGACGTCGGCGGCGGTCCGAACAGCGACCTGACATGGCAGTTCTTCGGTGGCCTCGGTTACAACTTCAACAAGACGATCGCAAGCTTCCTGGGCTACCGCTATCTCGAGATCCAGCATTCCACGGGCAGCTACAGCTTCAGAATCAACCAGCAGGGTCCGATGCTGGGAGTCATCTTCCGGTTCTGAGCGGGCAGGAAGGACTAATCGGCACAATTTGGAATGTCAGAGACAACGCCGCCTGATGCTCGGGCACTCCCACTCGCTTGAGGGCGGGGCTAGAGGCTATACTCGACCCAATCTCGGCACCGGGAAGCGATCGGGGGGTCGCGCCATGCGGCAATCGAGGAAGCGATACGGCCGGCTCGTCATGCTGAAGCGGCTCGCGCTGCTGCTGCCGCTGCTGTGCCTTGCCATGCCGCTTCAGGCCGCCTCGCCTCCAGCCGCGGCCCCCACGCCGGATCAGCCGAGCAAGGTCCGCGAGCTCCTCGGTTTGTTGGGTGATCCCCAGGTCCAGGAATGGATCAAGGCGCAGCAGGCCGCCCATGACGCCAAACCGCCCGGCTCTCCCGGCGAAGCCAAATCGGCTGACCTTCTCGCCAGTCGGCTGGCCGGCATTCGCGCCCATATGCAGGCACTGATCGCGATAGCGCCGCAGATGCCGGCCCAGTTCCAGCGCGCCGCCGATGCGGTCATGGCGGAGACCCAAGGCCGTGGTCTGATCCCCATCCTGCTCGCCGTCTTCATCGGGCTCGGTCTCGCCGTCGCCTGGCTCTTCCTCTGGGCGACCCGGGGGCTCAGGCGGCGCGGCCTGGAGCTGCCCATGGACAAGGTGGGCCAGCGGGTGATCGCCCTCACTGCCCGGCTGATCTATGGCGTGCTGCTGGTCACCGCCTTCGGCCTCGGCAGCATCGGTGCTTTCCTGATCTTCGACTGGCCGCCGCTGCTGCGCGAGATCCTGCTCGGATACCTCCTCGCCTTCCTGGGATTCTGCCTGGCGGTGGTGGTCCTGCGCTTCCTGCTGGCACCCAGCGCCCCTGGCGCCGAGGACTCGGACAAGTTCCGCGTCCTGCCCATGACGGGGGAGGCCGCACGCTTCTGGTACCGGCGGTTCCTGATCCTCGCCGGGTGGTTTGCCTTCGGCTACACGACCGTCACGCTCCTCCACGATCTCGGCTTCGATCTGGAAGCCCAGCGGCTGGTGGCCTATGTCCTGGGGCTTGGCCTGCTCGCCATCGGCTTCGACATGGTGTGGCGCCATCCGGCGGCAAGCGGCGTGGCGGGGAGCACCTCCCTCTTGCGCCGCCGGGCCATCGCCTGGTTGCTCTCGATCTATTTCGTCCTGCTCTGGGCGCTCTGGGTCGCGTCTGCCGTCCGCTTCATGTGGCTCTTGATCGTGCTGGCGGCGGTGCCCTGGGCGATTCGCGGCGTCCATCGGGCCGTCACCCATCTGCTGCGCCCGCCTGAGGGCACCGACGCCGCCGTCGCGGCGGTTCCCTCGCTGCCGAGCATCGCGCTGGAGCGGGGGCTCCGTGCCCTTCTCATCATCGGCGGCGCCCTCCTTCTTGCCGACAAATGGCAGATCGACCTTGTGGCGCTGACCTCGAACGATACGGTGCTGACGCGGCTCATTCGTGGGCTGCTCAGCACCGTGGTGATCGTTCTGGTCGCCGATTTCGGCTGGCAGATCGCCAAGACGGCCATCGACCGCAAGATCGTCGAGGCGCCGAAGACGGGAGACCAGCACAGCCAGGAATGGCGCCGTCAGGCGCGAATGAAGACCCTGCTGCCGATCTTCCGCAACGTCCTCTTCATCGTGCTGATCGTCATGGTGGTGCTGATGGCGCTGGCGGCGGTGGGCGTCGATATCGGTCCGCTGGTCGCCGGTGCCAGCGTGGTGGGCGTCGCCATCGGCTTCGGCGCCCAGACCCTGGTCCGCGACATCATCAGCGGCATGTTCTACCTGCTGGACGACGCCTTCCGGGTCGGCGAATACATCCAGAGCGGCAATTACAAGGGCACCGTCGAATCCTTCAGCCTGCGCTCGGTCAAGCTGCGCCATCATCGCGGCCCCCTCTACACCGTGCCCTTCGGCGTGCTGGGCGCGATCCAGAACATGAGCCGGGACTGGGTGATCGACAAGCTCTCGGTCGGCGTCACCTACGACACCGACCTCAACAAGGTGAAGAAAATCATCAAGCAGATCGGCAAGGAGCTGCTGGAGGATCCGGAGTTCGCGCCCAAGATCATGGAGACCCTGAAGATGCAGGGCGTCGGCGAGTTCGGCGACTTCGCCATCCAGATCCAGATGAAGATGATGACGAAGCCCGGCGAGCAGTTTGTCATCCGCCGGCGCGCCTATGCGATGATCAAGAAGGCCTTCGACGCCAACGGCATCAATTTCGCCTATCCCACGGTCCAGGTCGCGGGCGGGGGCGAGACGCCCTCCTCCGCCGCCATCGCCTCCGCCGCCCAGCAGGCGCTCGCCAAGCCGGTGCCGGCAGAAGGATAGGCGCAGAGCCGAAGTGCTACGGTGTCGTGGTCGACGCCTCTTTCGCCTTCTGCGTCTCCGCCGCATGGTCCGTCAGCAGCTTGTAGGCGACGTAGTACTTGTAGATGTTGCTACATACTGGACCGTCTCCTGGCCGACGATCCGGGCGGCGCCCTCCTCGACATTGAAGAACCAGACATCGGGGTCGAGGCCGGATGAGGCGGCCCATTTCCGGAAGCGGAGCAGATTGCCGGGGCCGGCGTTGTAGGCGGCAAACGCCATGAGGGTCTTGTTCTTCTGGTCGAGCTTCGGATCGTCCAGATAGGTGTCGACGAGGTGGCGCAGATATTTGATCCCCGCCTCGATATTGCGCTCCTCGTCCTTGTCGATTCCGTAGATGGCGATGTTGGGGTCCGCCGCCGTGCTGGGCAGAAGCTGCATGATGCCGACGGCACCGCGCTGGCTGCGCGCGCGCTGATTGAGGCGCGACTCCTGGAAGCCCTGCGCCGCGATCATGAGATAGTCGAAATCATACTTGCCGGCATAGGTCTTGAAGAAAGCGATCAGGCGCTGATACTCCGCCTGGGAGTCGGGGCTGTAGGCATTCTTCAGGATCCGGGTGCTGGTGTAGTACTTGCGCATCACCTCGTTGAAGAAGCTCAGATTTGCGTTCTTGCGGGCGACGAATTCATTGATCTCCTTCAGCAGCAGGGGCGAGTTCTTGCGCACGGCCCAGGCGATCTCGCCGCCCTCGTTGACGGCGAGATCCTCGCGGACCTTGAGATTGGAGAAGATCTGGGCCCAGAACTCGGCCTTGTGGTTATCCACCACGATGAAGGGCAGCAGACCGGCATTCACCATCTCGAGCAGATCCTCGTCCTCGAATCCTCATCGCAGGATAGAGCGTGATCTCCTTCAGCCCTTTGACGGCGAGTTTGGCGTTGAGCGCAGCAAGATGGGTCCAGTAGCTGCTGGATTGGCGGACATGAAGCTCGCGGCCCGCGAGATCGTCGAGGCTCGCCAGCGCCGGCGCGCCCGGTCCGGTGACGATCACCTCCTTGACGCCGCGCAGACCCGGCGCGGAGAAGTCGACGATCTGCTGGCGCTCCGGCGTGATGGTGAGGTTGGCCGCAACGATATCCCCCAGCCCCGCGTTCAGATCGCTGAGCAGCTTGTCCCGCGGAGTCGGGATGAAGGCGATGCGGATCTTGAGCGCCTTGGTCTTGTACTTCTTGTTGAGCCAGGCTTCGAACTGCCGGCCGAACTCGGCGGCCGTGCCCCGCTCCGCCCCATTGTCGAGGAAATAGATCGTGCGGCTGAAGGGCACCAGGATTCGGATAAGGCGCCGCTCCTTCATCATGTCGAAGTCGCCCAGCCGCGTCGTGGGCAAGGGCAAGGCCGGCGCCTCGGTCTCCGGGAGCGCGGGCTGAGTCGTCTGCGCTCCTGCCCGCGGCAGACCCGCAGCGAGGAGCAGCAGGAAAAGGACCAGCAGCGAAAGCCGCAGGCGCAAGGCTGCCGTCATGGCTGGCCGCGATCCGGACGAACAGAGCGAAATGGCATTTGCCGTGCCCCACGCTGCATTGCCATGGAACTCCGCCATGGAATGTCGTGCCCCCGATCCGCCACCGATACTAGCCGTCGGCGGCTCTCGGCGTAAACATCGGGACTTCATGGCCGGTCGACCGGCGGCTGGGGAGATTGAGCGGCGGCTTTGTCGGCCCCTCATCCTGGTCTATGGTGAGATGCGCGGGGGAACGCTGGCTGTGAGGCGAAGGGACGATGCCCGTATCACATGAGCCATGGCTCGTGGTGCTGTCCCTGATCGTGGCGATCCAGGGAGCCTATGTCGGCTTGAGTCTGGCGGTCCAGATCGGCAGCGCCGAAGGATTGCGCCGGCGCCTGTTGCTGGCGGGGGCGGCGATCTCTCTGGCCGTCGCCATCTGGGCCATGCATTTCGTCGGCATGCTGGCGGCGCGGCTGCCGTTTCCCGTCGACTTCCTGGTCTTCCCGACCCTGCTGTCGTTCCTGGTTTGCGTCATCGTCGTGGGCATCGCCGTCTTCGCCATCAGCGCCGGCCCGCCCTCGGCACTGCGCCTGACGGCCGCCGCCGTGTTCATGGGCATCGGCATCGCCACGATGCACTACATCGGCATGACGGCGCTCCATGCCAGCGCCCATCTCGAGCATGGCCTCGTCTTCGTCGTCGCCAGCGTTGCGGTCGGCATCGCCGCCTCGGGCCTGGCGCTCTGGCTCGCCGGCGGACGCAGCGGCCGGCCGCCGCTCATCCTCTCGGCCACCGCCCTCGGCGTGGCGATCGCCGGCATGCACTACACAGCCATGAGCGGGCTCAGCGTTTTTCCTCATCCGCCGGCATCGGGCGGAGCCACCGGCGAAGCGGTGATCTCCTCCGACCTGCTGGCGAGCATCGTCGCCATCGTCGCCTTCCTGGTCTCGGGCAGCTTCCTCCTGGCCCTCGTGCCCGAGCGTTCGAGCAAGGCCGCAGCACTTTCCGCGCCGGCGACCTCGCCGCCGGACTTGGCCTCGGCGGCCGTCGCCCCGCCGGTTTCGGCCGCCGCGCTGCTTGCCCCGGCGGGCGGCGCGGAACCGGATCTGGGCGAAGGCAGCTACGGGCCGCTGGGCGGGGCGGGCGGGCCGCCGCGCCGCCCGGCCCGCCATCTTCCCGTCGAGCAGGGCGGAGCCACCCATTTCCTGCCGGTGGAGGCGATCATCGCCATCCACGCCAATGCCCATTACACCACCGTCTTCGACGGCAGAAGCGAGCTCTTCTGCCCGCTTTCCATCGGCGAAGTCGAGCAGCGCCTGGATGCCGGCCGGTTCCTCAGGGTCCATCGCAGCCATATCGTCAGTCTGCAGCACATCGCCGGGCTGAAGCGCGCCGGCGACAACGGCGTCATCGAGCTTGCCGGTGAGCGGAGCTACACGGTTCCCGTCAGCCGCAACCGCTTCAACTGGCTGAAGGCCCAGCTCGGGCTGAAGCCGGCGCATCCCGCGCCCCGGCAGGCCTCGCGGGCCTGAGCCGGCAAAGATCCGAAAGACACCCGATGGGCTATCCCGATATCTGGCTCTTCGCCTAGGATCTGCGGCAGGCCTCTCCGCAACCACCGGTCGTGCAAGCTTGAACAGCCGCATTTTGCCAGCCCCATGAAGCTTGCACCCCAACGGGCTTGGCCCTTAAACTGCCCTTTCGCACCAGGGGGTGAAGGGTGTTTTCAGCTTACAAGCGGCATTCCATCGACCTGCGCCCCGTTCGGGCAGCAGGTTGATCCGACCGCTGGCATCGCGTCGGCATGAGGCCGGCGCTCGGGCGCCCTCCGGCGATGGCTCTTATGTCGCCCGGCCGGGCGGGCGCCGCCGGCTAAGCCGCGTTCTTCCCTTCATCGCGCTCACCCTGCTCCTGGGCTGCAAGGAGCTGGGGATCGAGCCGGAGCCGGCGCCCACCTCCTCGGGCCCCACGACCGAGCTGACCGATCCCAATCTGAAGCACTGGCAGGTGCCCGCGACGGGCGCCGGGGCCTCGATCTCGGGCAAGGAGGCCGCCATCGGGCCGCCGCCCACCGGCCGCGAATCACCGCTGGCCCAGCCCGTCATCTATCAGGTGGCCTCTGCCACGCCCGGTCCGACCGCCCCCTCGCCGCCCATCACGGTCACCGGCAACGACAGGGTGATGATCAACTTCGTCGGCGCCGATGTGCATGAGGTGATCTCCAGCGTCCTTGGCGACATGCTGAAGCTCAACTACGCCATCGACCCGAAGGTCCAGGGCACCGTCACCTTCCGCACCATGAGCCCGATCCCGAAATCCGACCTTCTCGGGCTGCTCGAGGACATGCTGGCGCTGGCCGGCGCCGCCATGGTGCCGCAGAGCGGCGGCTACAACATCATTCCTCTCGACCAGGCCTCCAAGGTGCCGCCGATCCTCGAGAGCGTCGGCGGCCGCATCGGCTTCGATCCGGGCTTCGGCATCCATATCATCCCGGTGCATTTCGCCTCGCCGGACTCGCTGAAAGCCGTCGCCGAGCCGATGCTGCCGCCCGGCCGTCTGCTCTTCATCGATGCGCCGCACCACCTGCTGATGTATGTCGGCACCAGCACAGAGGCCCAAGACGTCGCCGACCTCATCGCCACCCTCGATGTGGATCCCATGGCCGGCAAGTCCTTCGCCATGTTCCCGGTCAGATATTCGGATCCCGAAGCCGTCGCCAACGAGCTGCGGATGATCCTGGTGCCGGCCGGCAGCGGCGCCGCTTCGAACCTGGTCCAGGTCGAGCCCGTCGATCGGATGAGCGCGATATTGGTCATCACCTCCCAGCCCGCCTATCTCCAGCGGGCGCGAGAATGGGTCAGCCAGCTCGACCACGGCGATGAAACCACGCAGCGCCGCCTCTATGTTCGCTATGTCCAGAATGGCCGGGCGGTGGATCTGGCCCGCGTACTGCGCCAGGCCCTCGGCGTTAGCGGCGGCGGCGCGCAGGAGGCCTCCAACCCTGTTGCCCCGGGCATGGTGCAGAGCACCGTCAGCGCACCGGCCGGCGGCGGCTTCACCAACGGCGGCGCGACCGGCGGCGGTCTGGGCGGATCGACCCCGACCCTGGGCGGCGGTGGCACGAGCGGCGGCGGCTTCCCTACCGGCGCGAGCGGCAATACCCTGGGGGGCCAGGGCGGCACTAGCTCGACCTTCGGGGGCAACACGACGACCGGCTATGGCGGCACTGCCGGGGGGGACCAGACTGCTTCCGCTGACACCGGCGGGGACAACACCGGCGGCACGCAAGGCGGCGACCAGCTGCGGATCGTGTCGGATGCCCGCAACAACGCCCTCATCATCTATGCGAATCCCAAGGAGTACGAGCTCATCGATCAGGCGATGCAGAGGCTCGATGTCGCGCCCTTGCAGGTGCTGATCGAGGCCACCATCGCCGAGGTGACCCTCAACAACACGCTGCAGTACGGCCTGCAATGGTTCTTCAAATCGGGTGACAGCAGCTTCACCTTCAGCACGCTCGCGACGGGCGCGGTGTCGCCGGTCTTTCCCGGGTTCAACTATGTGCTGAATGCCACCAGCGCGCGGATCGTTCTGAATGCGCTTACCGCCATCACCCAGGTCAAGGTGATCTCCTCGCCCGATCTCCTGGTGCTGGACAATGGCACGGGCCATCTCCAGGTCGGTGACCAGGTGCCGATCGCGACCCAGTCCGCCGTCTCCGTGATCAGCCCCGGCGCGCCGGTGGTCAATTCGGTGGACTACCTCGACACCGGCGTCATCCTCAACATCACGCCGCGAGTCAGCTCCAGCGGCCTCGTCCAGCTGGACATCGACCAGGAGGTCAGCCAAGCGGTCAGGACGACCTCGTCGGACATCCAGTCGCCGACAATCCAGCAGCGTCGTATCCAGAGCTCGGTGGCTGTCAACACCGGCGAAACCATCGCTCTCGGCGGGCTGATCCAGGATCATCAGTCGAACACCGTGACCGGTATTCCCGTCCGGTCGAACATCCCGATCCTCGGGAATCTGTTCAAAACGACGGACAACGAGCATGATCGAACCGAGCTCCTGGTCCTGCTCTCGCCCAAGGTCATCAAGAACACCAGCGATGCGCGGCTGGCGACCAACGAGCTTCGCCAGCGCCTGAAAGGGCTTCAGGTCCTGCAGCAAAAGATGCAATGAGGGCGCCGGCAGATCGAGACCCCTAGGTCGCGACAAACACAAAGAGGCACGGAGGGAAGCGGGGGAATCGTGCCTTTACGCCCATCGGACCGGCATCCTGCATGATTTCCCCTCTCCTTCTGCTCCCTGGCCGCCTCGGTTCGATTCTGCGGCGAATGAGGTTGGCGGCAGCTTCTGCAACACAAGCCGGCTTCGCTTTCGTCCTGGTGCTCTGCGTCCTTGCCGTTCTCTCGGTCATTGCCGTAACCCTCATCCGCGAGACGCACGAGGAGACGCGATTCGAGAGCGCGGTCATCGAGGATGCCAAGGCCGAGGCCCTGGCCGAGGCGGGCATCCAGCAGGGCATGGCCGAGCTCCTGATCCCGCCGGGAAACGGGGCCTGGCTGGCGGATGGCAGCACCCATGCGATCCGGCTGGGGGAGGGCAGCGTCAACATCCGCATCGAGGACGAGAGCGGCAGGATCGACATCAACTCCGCCGACGATGCGACGCTGGTATCGATGCTGATCTCGATCGGGCTGCCGACCGATGAAGCCCAGCATCTGGCGGCGGCCATCGCCGATTACCGCGATCCGCGCAAAATAAAGCATCCAGGGGGGCCGAGGCCTCCGACTACGAGGCCGCAGGTCTCGATTACGGGCCGAAGAACGCGCCCTTCGACTCGCCGGAGGAGCTGATGCAGGTCCTGGGCATGACGCCGGAGATCCTGAAGGCGCTCCTGCCTCTAATCACCGTCCATTCGCCCTCGCGCGAGGTCAATCGTCAGGCGGCCTCCGCCGCGGTGCTGCGCGCGCTGCCGAAGTCGGGGTTCGGCCAGCCCGAACAGAACATCGCGACCGCCTCCTCTGGCGATCCGCAGTCTGCGCTCATCACGGCGCCAACCGTTGTCAGGGTGACCGCAGAGGCCAGGACACGGGGCGGCGGGCATTTCATCCGCGAGGCCATCCTCCGGCGGAGCACGATTCCGACCCAGCCCTTCAACGTACTCAGCTGGCGCCGGCGCTGGCCGGAGTCCTGAGGCCTTCCGCTATTGCTGCAGGGCCGGCGGCGGAAGCGGCGGCGCGGCGCGGCGGAAATCGAGCACCAGCTCGCGTACGGCCGCCCCGTTGCGGAAGGAGGCGCTGTCGATGCCGATGGAGACCAGCATCCATCCATCCAGGGCTTGTCCGGCACGAAGGCTCATCACCCGCTTGCCGTTCGTCGGCTGGAGGAGGGCGAGACTGGATGTCGGGTCCCGGACGATGCCGACCAGGGTGAAATTCATCGGCGGCGGCTCAGGAACGGAAGGCTTTGTCGCGGCGGCACCGCCGGCCGCTGTCGCGCTCGAGGGCGGTGGCGGTGGCGGACGTCGGGTGGGCGAGAACAGCGGCCGCTCGAGGACGATCGCCTCCTCCGCGGGGTCGAGAGTGATCGCCGCCATGGTCTTGGAGGCGGGCAGCGTCGCGGCACCGGACGCGGCCCGCGGTACCGGTGTCGCAATCGGCGCATCGGCTTCCTGCCATTGCAACAGAACCACTGCCAGCATCAGCACTGCGGCGGTTCCCGCCAGCAGGCTCGGCAGAAACCGGCTCAGGCGACGCGAGCGGATCATTTCCCGGCGTCCTGGCAGCCCGGCTGGCAATTCGAGGATCGGGACACGCCTCTGCTCACGGTTTCGCCGGGGCGTTTTCGGGGCCCAGCCAATATCCATAGCAATCGAAGGTGACGGAGAGCGGCCCATCCTGGACCGGCTGCCCGGGGTCGCCGCCGGCCGTCGCCTGAATATCGATATCGTCGATGAACAGCAGGGGCATGGTCGATTCGACGGAGCCCAGCAGCGCGTAGAGAGGGCCGAGGGTCGCCGTGATCTGGACGCGAACGGAGATGCGGCCGAGCCCGCTATCCGTCTTGCCGGCGGCCCATTGTATGGCCCCGAGCGAGATTCCCTGGGCGCTGGTCAGGGTCCTGAGACGCTCCTGGAGCGCGGCGCCGGCAAGGGCCTCCGTATCGGCGCGCATGAAGGCGTCCGACTGGCCAATATCGCTCATCATTTTCGCCGCCTGAGCCTCGAGCTCGGGCTTGGTCGCGGCAATCGCCTTGATCCGGCTGAGCCGGGTCGCGGCGTCGGCGATCTCCTCCCGGGACTGGTTCACGGAATCCAGGATGGGATCGATCACCCCTTCCTTGGCCAGCAGGATGACGCCGAGCAGCAGCAGCATCGCCCCCAGCCGGCTCGCCCACTGGCGGGCCGTGAGCCGCGGCGCGCTCGGCAATCTCGGCCGCTTGAGCGGCTTGAGAATAGCGCGCCTCATGAGCCGGACCTCGGGGTGAGATCGGCCTCGATGCTGAAGCGCTCGCGCTTCAGTGTCGAATCGGGCAGGACCGGCCCGCTCAGTCTCGCCCCTTGGAACATGGGCGAATCCTCGATGATGGGCACCAGCGTCGCCGCCGAATTGGCATAGCCGCCTAGCTCGATATGCCCATCGCTGATCCTGAGATCGGTCAGCCAGGTGTCGTCCGGAAGACGCGCCGTCAGCTCGGCCAGCACATCCACCGTCAGCGGAAGCGCGGCGCGCTGGGTCACCGCTTCGGCTCGGGTCCTCGCGAGGCTCAGCACCTGCTCGCGCAGCTTGGCGGCGGCGTCCGCGGCCGGCCGGTATCTCGCCGTCTCGGCGGCATAGGCCGCCAGCACCGCATCATCGCGGTCGAAATGAAGGAGCAAGGCGATCAGCCCCAGCACGACGGCAAAGGCGGCCAATGCCGCCGGCAGACGCCAAGGAAGCCAGCGATCGACCCGCGCGCCCAGGGCCAGGGGAAGATCGATGGGCGCGGCCGAGGCGCCCGTCTCCTCCGGCGGCTCGACGGCGACCCGGTCCGGCCGGATCCCCAGCGCCCTCGCCCGCTTCAGCGCCGCGTCCACCGTGGCCCGCGGGACCACCGTCAGCTCGCAGATGACCTGCCCCCGCTGCCGGTCAACACCCGAGATTCGGGCCTGATACACGACCTCCTGGGCTTTGAAGGGCGTCAGGCGATCGATATCGAACCCGACGCTTTCCCTGAGGTTCTCGACGACCACAGCGGGAAGCGGCAGGCGCCGATGGAGCGCACGCTCGCTCGGAATGACGGCGAGGATCTCCGCCCATGGACCCTTGTCCTCCAGGCGCTTCAGCAGCACGCGCTGGGCGGCGTCAGGGGCATCCGGTTCGAGCTTGGCGAAGGGACGTGGTTTTCCCCCGCTCTCCTCGAAGATCTCTGTGCCGTCGTCGCGCAGCAGCAGATAGAGCCGGCGTTGCCGCCCGGCGACGAGCCGGCGGAAAGCCGATGGGATGCAGGCGGCGAGCTCGCCGAACCACCATCCGAATAAGCGGGCGCCGAGGGATGCCAGCGAGCGCGATCCGCTACCGAGGGACAGGTCAAACGCCATTGTTCGAGAACCGCACGGTATAAAAGAGAGTGAGCCGGACGAGCTCTTGCCCCAGGGAGAGCGAGAGATCCAGCCGGATCAGCGCCGGAAGCCCCATCGGATCGGCCCAGCTGTCATGCCAGGCGGCGGCGGATTCGTTTGTCAGATGCCCGAAATAGGCCAGGCGAATCGATCTGACACCGCCCAGCAGCACGGTCTGGTTGGGCCCGCCGGTCACCATCGCGCCGATGTTGCGCCGCCAGCTGAGCACCAGATTGCCGCCGCGGCCATTGGAATGCCGGGAAAGCTGGAACTCGCAATTGCCGGCGCTGCCGAGCTGATAGGGGAGCAGCGCCACGAAATTCATCCGGTCGGCTTCACCCACGAATCCAGCCTTCATGATGGGCGCCGCTGCAGGGCCGGAGATCTCCTCGGCCCCCGGCGTCGCGATGGCCGGCGCGGCACGGCCCGCCTGGGCGAGCAGCTGGCGCAGGAAGGCATCGGCCCGCTCCAGCCGCTGCTCGAAGACCTGGCGGTCGCCGCCGGATTCCCAGACCCTGAGGCCCAGATGCATGCCCCCCAGAAGCAACACCGCCATCAGCGACAGTATCGAAAGCGCCACCAGCAACTCGACCAAGGTGACACCTGGCGGCCCATCCTTGCGGGGCGCTGCCGGAGCGACAGGGAGAAACTGTCGGGTCGAAGAACCGAAGATCATGGCGTGGCGGCAGGCAGGGCCGCGATCCTGAGGCTGGTCAGCGTCACGGGGCTGAAAGGCGGCTTGTTCACCGTCAGCACGACGAGATAGGTCGACAGGCCGGCCAGGCTGGCCGCAGGGCGGCCGGTGACCGTCGCCGGGCTGACGCTGAGCGACCAGCCGCCGCCATCGGGGAACGCCCCTCGCGACAGCCCGGCCCTCAACGGCATATCGCGCCCGATGCGATCCATGGTCGAGCGCGCAAAGAGCAGCGCTTCGGTTCCGGAATCGATCCGCCGCGAGGAGAGCAGGCTGGCCGACAGCACCTCAGCAAAGGTCGCCAGGATGATCCCCAGGATCACCAGCGACACCAGGATCTCGATCAGGGTGAATCCCGCCTCTGCCTGATCGGAAGAGGCGCTAGTCATTGCGGAGGACGGCGCGGCCCAGCGCCCAGTCGACGGTAACCTCGTAGCGCCGGCCACCATAGGCGAGCGCCAGCCTGCCGCCCGTCGAGGTGCCGTCGGGAAAGAAATCGATCTCGCCGGGCGCTGGACCTAGCGCGCCCTGGGCCGATGTGAGCTCGAGGCCGAAGCGTGGGTCGAGGGGCACATAGAGCCCGCCGGGGCCACGCAGCTGGCGATGGGCGACGTCGAGGCGGATCGCCGTCTGATAGCCACCCTGGATCGCCCGGCGCTGCGCCTCGCGCAGCGCGAGTACGACCTCGCGGGCGGTCTGCTTCAATTTGAGCTGGGGCAGCACGC
>DATFRE010000183.1:0-11916 GCA_035263545.1 Dongiaceae bacterium | reverse complement strand
AACGAGCCGGCCGAGTTCTTCGCCCATCCGCAGCATGAGCGCACGAAGCTGTTCCTAAGCCAGATCCTGCATTGAGACGCCGGCGGCAATCCCGCGGAATGCGGACGGCGTGTCACCGAAGCGGCGGCGGAACGCGCGCCGCGCCGTCGCTAGTGGTGCAAGATCTGCGACAGGAACAGCTTGGTGCGGTCCGAGCGCGGATTCTTGAAGAACTCCTCCGGCTCGTTCTCCTCGATGATCTCGCCCCGGTCCATGAAGATGACGCGGTTCGCCACCGTGCGCGCGAAGCCCATCTCATGGGTGACGCAGATCATGGTCATGCCCGATTGCGCCAGCTCGATCATCACGTCGAGCACCTCCTTGATCATCTCCGGATCGAGCGCGGAGGTCGGCTCGTCGAACAGCATGACCTTGGGATTCATGCAGAGCGAGCGGGCGATGGCGACGCGCTGCTGCTGGCCGCCGGAGAGCTGGCCCGGATATTTCTTCGCCTGCTCGGGAATCTTCACCCGCTTCAGATAGACCATGGCCGTCTCCTCGGCCTGGGCGCGAGGCATCTTGCGCACCCAGATCGGGGCGAGGGTCAGGTTCTCCAGCACCGTCAGATGGGGAAACAGGTTGAAGTGCTGGAACACCATGCCGACCTCGCGCCGGACCAGCTCGATGTTCTTCACGTCATGGCCGAGCTCGACATTGTCGACGATGATCTTGCCCTTCTGATGCTCCTCCAGCCGGTTGATGCAGCGGATGAGGGTCGATTTCCCCGAGCCCGAGGGCCCGCAGATCACGATGCGCTCGCCCTTGTGGACCGCGAGGTTGATGTCCTTCAGCACATGGAACTGGCCGTACCATTTATGGACGCCGTCCATCTGGATCATGACCTCGTCGAAGACTTTCATCGCCGAGACGCTCATCGCTTGTGCCCCCTATGCAGCTTGCGCTCGAGATACTGGCTGTAGCGCGACATGCTGAAACAGAATGTGAAGTAGACGACCGAGACGAAGGCGAGCGCTGTGTTAATGGTGCCGAGCCAGTTGGGATCGCGCGCCGAGGATTGCGCCATGCCGAGTAGCTCGATCTGGCCCACGATCAGGACCAGGGTCGTGTCCATGAACAGGCCGATGAAGCTGTTGACGATGCCGGGAATGGAGATGCGCAGCGCCTGGGGCAGGATGATGAGGGCGTTCATCTTCCAGTAGTTGAGCCCGAGCGACATGGCGCCTTCGTACTGGCCCTTGGGGATCGCCTGAAGCCCGCCGCGGATGACCTCGGCGATATAGGCGGCGCTGAAGAGGGTGATGCCGATCACGGCGCGCAGCAGCTTGTCGAAATTCATCCCCTCGGGCAGGAAGAGCGGGAAGACCACCGAGGCCATGAAGAGCACGGAGATCAGCGGCACGCCGCGCACGAACTCGATGAAGCCGATGCTGAGCATGCGCATCACCGGCAGCGCCGAGCGCCGCCCCAGGGCCAGCAGGATGCCGATGGGCAGCGATGCGACGATGCCCGTGGTCGAAAGCACCAAGGTCAGCATCAGCCCGCCCCAGCGCGCGGTGTCGACCACCGGCAGACCGAGCCCGCCATAGAGCAGGATGAAGGCGATCACCGGATAGATGACGAAGAGGAAGATTGCCGACTGCTTCTTGAACGGGACCTTCTCGATCAGCAGCGCCGCCATGGCGGCGAACTGCAGGAAGAAGGTGAGATCGACGCGCCAGCGCTGGTCCAGGGGATAGAAGCCGTACATGAGCAGCCCGAAGCGAGCCCGGATCATGGTCCAGCAGGCGCCCGGAAGCGTGCAGGCGGCGCGCGAGGTGCCTGCCCCCCAGTTCGCGTCGATGATCGCCCAGTTCACCAGCGGCGGGACGATGACATAGAGGAGATAGAGCGCGACCAGGGTCAGGATGGTATTGAAGGGCGAGGAGAAGAGGTTGCGCCGCGCCCAGCCGATGGCGCCGACTTGGGTCACCGGCGGCGGCAGATCGGGATGGCTGCCGGGTTCGTGCCGGGTGGCGATATCGGCCATGCTCCCCTCCCCCTATCTTTCCACCAGCGCAATGCGCCGGTTGTACCAATTCATCAGGCCCGAGATGACGAGGCTGATGACCAGGTAGACGCCCATGGTGATGGCGATCACCTCCACCGCCTGGCCGGTCTGGTTGAGGACCGTGCCCATGAAGACGCTGACCAGCTCCGGATAGCCGATGACGACGGCGAGCGAGGAGTTCTTGGCCAAGTTCAGATACTGGCTGGTGAGCGGGGGGACGATGATGCGCAGCGCCTGGGGCAAGATGACCAGGCGCGTGGTGAGACCGGGCTTGAGGCCCAGCGCATAGGCGGCCTCTGTCTGGCCATGGCTGATCGCCTGCACGCCGCCCCGCACGATCTCGGCGATGAAGGCGGCGGTATAGATCGAGAGGGCCATCAGGATGGCGACGAACTCCGGCAGCACCACCGTTCCGCCGGCGAAGTTGAACCCCTTCAGCACCGGCAGCGAGAAGGTCATGTGGAAGCCGCCGACGAGACCGACGATGAGCGGCAGACCGATGATGAGGGCGAGCCCCGTCCAGAAGCTCGGAAACTGCTGGCCCGTCAGCTCCTGGCGGCGGTGAGCCCAGCGCTGGACCACGATGGCGCCGATGATCCCCACGACCAGGGCCGCCGGAGTGATCCAGAAACCGGTCTGAAGGATCGGCGCCGGCATGTAGAGGCCGCGGGTATTGAGAAAGAAGAGCTTCAGGCCGAAGAGATCCAGGCTCTGGCGCACGCCCGGGAGCGCGGTCAGCACGCCGAAATACCAGAAGACGATCTGGGCCAGCAGCGGGATGTTGCGCAGGACGTCCACATAGGCGGCCGCCAGCTTGGCGATGAGGAAGTTCCGCGACAGGCGCGCCACGCCGACGACGAAGCCGATAATGGTCGCCAACACGATCCCCAGCGCCGAGACCAGGAGCGTATTCAGCAGGCCGACGAAAAAGGCCTGCCCATAGGTCGACTGCAGCGAATAGGGAATGAGGGCGATCGAGATGTCGAAGCCGGCGACGCCGTCGAGGAAGCCGAAGCCCGAGGCGATGCCGCGCTTGTGAAGATTGACGGCGGTGTTGTGGACGAAGAAGGCGGCCAGCGCGATGACGATGGCGGCGACGAGCACCTGCAGGATCACGCCGCGGGCAAGCTCGTTCTGCCACAGCCAGCGGCGGCTGACGGCGCGGCGGGCGTCGCTCATGACGGACATGGCGGGCCGAACCTCCCTCCTAACGCATGGTTTGACGGGGCGTGGCTTGGGGCCCCAAGGCCCGGGCCGCCAAAGGGCGGCGGGAGCAAGGTGGCATCAAGCGCCACGGAATTTCGAAGCCTTCGAAGCACGAAGGGGGCGCCTCCTTTCCCCAACGGGTCGGATGCGCCCCCTTCTCGCCTGGTTGCCAGTTCCGTTCAGCGGACCGGCGGAGCGTATTGCAGGCCGCCCTTATTCCAGAGCTCGTTCAGCCCGCGGGCAAGGCCCAACGGCGTCTTCAGGCCGACATTGCGCTCGAAGCTTTCGCCGTAATTGCCGACATTCTTGATGACGTGGTAGGCCCAGTCCTTGGGGACGCCCATCATCTTGCCCATGTCGTCGTCGACACCCAGAAGCCGGCGCACCTCGGGATCCTGCGAGGAAGCCTTGATCTGGTCGACATTGGCCTGGGTGATGCCCTTTTCCTCGGCGACCAGCATGGCAAAGTAGGACCAGCGCACGAGGCCAGCCCATTTGTCGTCACCGAAGCGTACGGCCGGCCCCAGCGGCTCCTTCGAGATGATCTCGGGAAGGATGATGTTGTCCGAGGGGTTCTTGAGCTGGGTGCGCTCGGAAGCGAGACCCGAGGCGTCCGTGGTATAGGCATCGCACCGGCCCTGGTCATAGGCGCCGCGCGCCTGTTCTGCGTTCTCGAAGACCACCGTCTTCAGCTCCAACTTGTTGGCCTGGAACCAATCGGCCAGGTTCTTCTCGGTCGTGGTGCCGGTCTGCACGCAGATGGTGGCGCCGGAGAGCTTGAGGGCGCTGTCGACGCCGAGCTCCTTGCGGACCATGAAGCCCTGCCCGTCGTAGTAGTTGACGGCCACGAACTCCAGGCCCAGATCGTTCTCGCGCGAGAAGGTCCAGGTGCTGTTGCGCACCAGGAGGTCGATCTCGCCGGATTGCAACGCCGTGAATCGCTCCTTCGAGCCGAGCGGGACATATTTGACCTTGGTATCGTCGCCGAAGATCGCCGAGGCGACCGCGCGGCACACATCGACATCCAGGCCGCGCCAATGCCCCTGGTCATCGGGAATGCCGAAGCCGGTCAGGCCGGTCGGGCCGTTGACGCCGCAACTCAGCGCGCCGCGCTTCTGCACGTCGCCGAGGGTATCGGCCCTGGCCACGCCAGCCACCCCGACAACGATGGCCGCCCCGAGGGCCAATAGTCTGAGATTGTTCATAGCGAACCTTTCCCCGCTGATCTGAATGGGTTTTAGCCTGCCCGGTCCGTTAAGCCTCCCAGCGGCCGGTTTCTGTTGAATCTTTTACACGTCCTTTGCGGGTGCTACAAGGCTCGCCAGCCTCATCCATCCCAAGAGCCAGCCATGACAGACCGTCCCTTCAAGGACGACACGCTCCTCGGCCACGCCGGCAACAAGCCGCGGGCCAATTTCGGTATCGTCAATCCGCCCGTCTACCACGCCTCCACCATCCTCTTCCCGAGCTTGGCGGCGGTGGACGAGATGCTGAAGGACAAATACGCCAAGGTTTCCTATGGCCGATTCGGCACGCCGACCACCTTCGCGCTGGAGGAGGCAGTCGCGGCGGTCGAAGGCGCCGACAAGGCGATCGCGCTTCCCTCGGGCCAGGCCGCGGCGGCCGGCGCCCTCCTGAGCTTCCTGAAAGCGGGCGATCACCTGCTGATGACGGACAGCGTCTACGGCCCTGTCCGAGCGTTCTGCGACATGACTCTCAAAGATTTGAACATCGAGACCACCTATTACGACCCCTTGGTCGGCGGCGGGATCGCGGCGCTGATCCGGCCCAACACCCGGGTCGTCTATCTCGAATCCCCCGGCTCCCTCACCTTCGAGGTCCAGGATGTCCCGGCGATCGCTGCGGCGGCCCGCGCCGCCGGCTGCATCACCATGATGGACAATAGCTGGGGCACGCCTCTGTTCTGCAAGCCCCTGGCGATGGGAGTCGATATCTCCATCCACGCGGCCACGAAATACATCGTCGGCCATGCCGATGCGATGATGGGCCTCGTGCTGTGCCGGGAGCCCCACTACCGGAAGCTAAAGAACGTCCTGCACGGCCTGGGCTACTGCGCCGCGCCGGACGACTGCTATCTGGCGCTGCGAGGCTTCCGGACGCTTGCCGTGCGCCTGACGCGTCATTGGGAGACGGGCCTCACCCTTGCGCAGTGGCTCGCCGGACGGCCGGAGGTCGCCCGCGTCCTCAATCCCGCACTCCCGGGCGATCCCGGCCATGCGCTGTGGCAGCGCGATTTCAGCGGCGCCTGCGGCCTTTTCGCCTTCGCGCTCAAGCCTTGTACGCCGGCTGCGCTCGCCGCCATGCTCGACGGCATGAGGCTGTTCTCCATGGGCTTCAGCTGGGGCGGCTATGAGAGCCTGCTCGTCCGGGTCAACCCCGAGACCATGCGCAGCGCCACCGGCTGGGCCGAGAAAGGCCCGCTGCTGCGCCTCCATGCCGGGCTCGAGGATCCGGGCGACCTGATCGCCGATCTCGAGGCGGGCTTCGCCCACCTGGCGGCCGCCTCATGAGCGAGCTTCTGGAGGCCCTGAAATTCGACGCCGCCGGCCTCATACCGGCGATCGCCCAGCAGCATGACAGCGGCGATGTGCTGATGCTGGCCTGGATGACCCGCGAGGCGATCGCGGAAACCCTGGCGACGGGGCGGGTCTGCTACTGGTCGCGCTCCCGCCAGAGGCTCTGGCGCAAGGGCGAGACCTCGGGCCATGTGCAGCGCCTGGTGGAAATGCGTCTCGATTGCGACGGCGACACGCTGCTCCTCCGGGTCGATCAGGAAGGTCCCGCCTGCCATACCGGGGAGCGAAGCTGCTTCTTCCGCCGGATCGAGGCGGGCGAGACACCGAGCATCCTCCACGGCCGGCTCTAGAAGGCCCGGTTCCCCCCCGATATATTCACGGCGATATCGCGCCAGAGGTCGATCCCAGGGGCCGATGCCGTGGACTGGTTGCTGCAACAGCCGACCGATGCCGAATGGCAGGCGATCACGCTCAGCCTCAGGGTTGCCCTGGTCAGCGTCGTCACCAGCCTGCCGCTCGGCGTTCTCGTCGCCTGGCTGCTGGCGCGCCAGAGCTTCCCGGGCAAATCGCTGTTCGAGGGCGTTGTCCACATGCCACTGGTCGTGCCGCCGGTGGTGGTGGGCTATGGGCTTCTCCTCCTGTTCGGGCGGCGCGGGCCGGCGGGCGCCTGGCTCTACGACCATTTCGGGATCACCCTGATCTTCACCTGGAAGGGTGCCGCACTCGCGGCGGCGGTGATGGGGTTTCCCCTGATGGTCCAGGCGATCCGCCTCTCGATCGAGGCGGTGGACCGCAGGCTGGAGGCGGCCGCCCGCACCCTCGGCGCTGGGCCGCTGGGCGTCTTCTTCACCGTCACCGTACCGCTCACCCTGCCCGGCATCCTGGTGGGCAGCGTGCTCGCCTTCGCCCGCAGCCTCGGCGAGTTCGGCGCCACCATCGTCTTCGTCGGCAACATCCCCGGCGAGACCCGCACGATCCCCATCGCCATCTATACCCTGACCCAGCAGCCCGATGGCGACCTTCCCGCGCTCCGGCTTTCGATCATCGCCCTGCTCCTGGCGCTTGCCGCCCTCATCGCTTCGGAGGCGCTGGCGCGGCGCATCCATGCGCGCATCCGCGGCTAGCGGCGAGATGCTCGAGATCTCGGTCGAAAAGCGCCTCGGCAGCTTCGGCTTCGCGGCCGAGGCCGCGCTGCCCGCCAGCGGGGTTCTGGCCCTCTTCGGCAGATCGGGCGCCGGCAAGACGACCCTGGTCAACATGCTGGCCGGGCTGCTCAGCCCCGATGCGGGACGCATCGCGATCGCGGGCCGCGCGCTCTTCGATTCCGCCGCCGGCATCGATCTGCCGCCGGAGCGCCGGCGCATCGGCTATGTCTTCCAGGAAGGACGCCTCTTCCCCCATCTCAGCGTGCGCACGAACCTGCTCTATGGCCATCGCCGCATCCCGGCGGAGGAGCGGGCGATCAAGCTGCCCGAGATCGTCGAGCTGCTCGGCATCGGCCATCTTCTGGGCCGCCGGCCCGCCAACCTCTCCGGCGGCGAGAAGCAGCGCGTCGCCATTGGCCGCGCGCTCCTGAGCAATCCGCGGCTCCTGCTGCTGGACGAGCCGCTGGCGGCGCTGGATGCGGCCCGCAAGGCGGAGATCCTGCCCTTCATCGAGCGGCTGCGCGATGAGATCGGCCTGCCGATCGTCTATGTCAGTCACGATCCGGCGGAGGTGCTGCGTCTGGCGGACAACATTTTGCTGCTGGACCAGGGTCGCGTGGCGGCTGAGGGCCCCGTGAGCGAGGTGTTCAGCCGGCCGGAGCTGCAGCAGCTCGTCGGCGCCGAGGAGGCCGGTGCCGTGCTGACCGCCACTGTCGCGGACCATGACGAGGCCTATGGGCTCAGCCGCCTCACCTTCGGAGAGGATGGCAGCCTCATCGTACCCCGGATCGGAGCCGCGATCGGGTCCACCATCCGCTTGCGCATCCGGGCGCGCGACGTGTCGCTCGCCCGGCGGAAGCCCGTCGAGATCAGTGTCCTCAACAACCTGCCGGCGCGGATCGTCGCCCTGCATCCGGCCAATGGCCCCTATTGCGACGTGGAGATGCTCTCGGCCGGCGCGCCGCTCTGGGCCCGGATCACCGCTCGTTCGGCGGAGGAGCTCCGGCTCTCCGTCGGCGAGGAGATCTATGCCCTGGTCAAGGCCGTCAGCGTCGACCGGCTGAGCCTTTCGACGCGTGCCTCGGTCAGCTTTCGAAGCGGCGCTTGAGCACGGCGCGCATGAATTCCAGGCCGATGGCGGCGTTGAACTTGCTCTGGCCCGAATGGCGCGGACGGAAGGTGAAGGGAAGCTCGCGGAAGGAGAGCGGCGGCCGGGTGGAGACGACGAGATCCATCAGGATCTTGAACCCGCCGCCGGAGACTTTGCCCACGGTCGAGCGCGACAGCACCCCGCGGCGGAACATGAAGAAGCCGCTCATGGGATCGCTAAGGCCGATGCCGAGCAGTATCCGGGCGAACCAGGTGCCCGCATGGCTGATGAGGCGGCGCGGCAGTGGAAAATCACCGGTGCTGCCCCCCGCCGCGTAGCGCGAGGCGGCCACCAGCTCGGCCTCGCCCGCCTCCAATATGTCCAGCATCCGCGGCAGGAGGCTCTCGTCATGCTGAAGATCGGCATCGATGACGCCGATGAAGGGTCCTTCGGTCGCAGCGAAGCCCTCGAGACAGGCCGAGGTCAGGCCGCGGCGGCCGACCCGGCAGAGACAGCGGACATTGCTTCGCGTCTCCGCCGCCCGGCGAACCACCGCCGTGGTGCCGTCGGGGGAATTGTCGTCGACGAACAGCACCTCCCAGGCGCGGCCGGCGAGGACCTGCTCGAGGCGCTCCAGCAGAGGCTCGATATTGCCGGCTTCGTTATAGGTCGGGATGACGAGGGAGAGCGCGTGGCGTTTCTCTTCCATTCTCACGAAATATTGCTCATCGCTTGTAACCGAGCTCAACCGGCCGTCGGGGCTCGCCTCTGTTACCCCGTGTCACCCCGAAGAGCAGCCGCCGATGCAAGAGAAGCGCGGCGACCGTACCATCGGGAACCCCGGACCGCCACCCTCGGCTCGCCGCACCGCTCGTTGAAATCTCGCGGAATGCTCTCCTTCCACTCGCGCGAGACGAGCCGGGTCTCGTGTTTGAAGGCATTTCTCATGTGGCTCAAGAACGCCCAGATTTCGAAGTGGGGAAAATCGCCGATGTCATCGCCACCGCGACGGACCCGCTGAAGAACATCGCCGTCCTGCGTCAGGTCAGCCTCATCATGAAGGGCAGCCGAATCCATGAGCAGAATGGCATCTCACTGCCATTTGCCTGAGATTGTCTGAGACAGCTCACTCGGCGGCGGTCGCGATCCCGCAGCTGGTGCTCGCCTGGACAAGGCCATAGCCGAAGGTGGGACTGCGGCCGCCGGAGGTCAGCGCGCGGGCCTTCGCCGCCAGGTGCTGGCGCAGGACATCGGCATCGGCCGGCGCACCCCGCATGATCTCCAGCGCCGCCGTGCCCAGCGCAAAGGGCGCGGCGAAGGAGGTGCCGGTCTGATAGCGGCCTTGGCCATCGGGCGTCGCGACCCAGATCCTGACCCCAGGCGCGGCGAAGGCGATGTAGCTGCCGCGATTGGCCCCGGCAAAGACCGCGCCCTGCTGATCGACGGCGGTGACGGCGATGACTTCCGGCAGGGCACCGGGATAGGCGGGCGGCGCATTCGGGCCGGCATTGCCCGCCGCGGCAATCAGCACCGTGCCCCGCGCGCTCGCGCGACGGACGGCAAGGTCCATCAGCGCGTTGTCGTCGCCCGCCAGGCTGACATTCACCACCGGCACGCGCTGCTGGACCATCCAGTCGAGCGCCTCGGCGATGGAGAAGGCATCGGCCTCGCTCTGGTCGCCCTGGCGCGCAAATATGCCGGCGGCATAGAGATCGGCCTCGGGCAGAAGGCCGCCCCTTGTGGGGTGCGCCGGATCGGGTGCACCGACGAGCAGAGCCGCAATCGCCGTGCCATGGGCGGGATCGGCGGCGACGTGGCCCGGCTCGATGAAGGAGCGCTGATGCAGCTTCCGGCCGGCTAAAGTGGGCAGGCCGCTGGCGAGAGCGGAATCGAGCATGCCGATGCGCAGGCCCGAGCCGCAGCCTTCCCCGCCCGACCAGTGGATCATGCGCAGCGCATAGTCCGGTGCGGGCAGCGACACGACCTGGGCCGCTTGAGCTTCGTAGGATCCATAGACGCTGTTGACGTCCGCCGTGACGCCGGAGAGATGCGCATGGAGCAGCGCCACCGCCTGGTGCGGGTCCAGGCCGGCCGGCGTTCCGACCTTCAACACCGAAAGGCCGAGGGAGCTGAGAGGCCGCAACTCGATCAGGCGGAAGCCCAGGCTTCGGACCCGGGCCAGGGTCTCCGGACGATCGCCCAGCACCACAATCTCGCCAGGCTCGAAGCCATGCGCTCCCTGATGGCCGGTATTGGCCCCGCCAGCCGCCGCGCTGCTGCCGGAGGCCGAGGCGCTAGGAGCGACGCCGCTGCTGCTCCCTTGGCCGACATTGCCTTGGCTCCCTTGGCTGACACTGCCTTGGCTGCCCTGGCTGCCACTGCTCCCGTTACCTGCGGCGCCATTTCCAGCGCCTTGGCTGCCTCCGTTGTCACCACCGTTCCCGCTGCCTTGGCCGCCGCCGCTGCCACCGCCATTCCCGCTGCCTTGGCTGCCCCCGCTGCCGCCGCTTCCGTTGCCCTGGGCGCCGCCGCTGCCACCGCCGCTCCCGCTGCCCTGCCTACCCCCGCTGCCGCCGCTCCCATTGCCCTGAGCCCCGCCGCTGCCACCACCGCTCCCGCTGCCCTGGGCGCCACCGCTGCCGCTGCTGCTGCCACCGCTCCCGCTGCCCTGGCTGCTCCCACTGCCGCCGCCGCTCCCGTTGCCCTGGCCGCCGCCGTTGCCACCGCCGCTCCCGGCACCCTGGCCGCTACCGCTGCCACCGCCATTGCCGGTGCCTTGGCCACCCCCGTTGCCATTGCCGTTCCCGGTACCTTGGCCGCCGCCGTTGCCACCGCCGCTCCCAGCACCCTGGCCGCCGCCGCTGCCACCGCCGCTCCCGGTTCCTTGGCCGCCGCCGCCACCACCGCCACTACCCGCACCTTGGCCCGCGCCGCTGCCACCGCCACTACCGGTGCGCTGGCCGCCGCCGTTGCCACCCCCACTACCGGTGCCCTGGCCGCCGCTGCCACCGCCGCTCCCGGTTCCTTGGCCGCCGCCGCTGCCATTGCCCGTGCCTTGACCGCCGCCGTTGCCACCGCCAGTCCCGGTGCCTTGACCGCCGCTGTTGCCGCCACCACTCCCGGTGCCTTGGCCGCCGCCGCTACCATTCCCATTACTCTTGCTGGCAGTTTGGGCGCTATCGTGGCCAATGGTTTGGCCGTTGCCATGGCCCTTTCCTCCCTCATCGGCGAGGGCCGGAGAGACGAGGCAGCAAGAGACGATCGTGGAGAGCGAGGCCGCAGCAATACACAAGGTCAGGACGCGTAACGCGCCGGCGACCAACAGCGCTGGGGCTAGGCGGCCTTGCGGGCCGAGAGAGGGCGGCGGCGTTAACACAAAGTTAAGCTGAGCATTTTTTTATCACAAAAGCCAATTATCAATTAATTAAAAACCCATTCCGGCCCCAAGCCGAGCAATGATCTGGGCCATGCCCGGCAGCAGGCCAATGTTCCAGCCCGTGGTGAGCGAGCAGGTTGCGGGCCGCATAGTGGGACCAACCGACGGTTTTGGGGGATTGCATCTATTACTTGCTCGCAAGTAATAGATGAGAAGGACTGAGCGGATATCTGCTCAGAGGGCCAGTTCGGTTTTCAGCTCCCTTGCCCGCGTCGCTATGTCTTCCAGGCAGTAACGAAAGTGAAATAGCGAAGTTGTCTGGTTTTGGCGAACGGGAGCATTGTCCAAGAGCCTGGGGAACTTGCGCATGCGCCGGGAGGATGACGTTCCGCCACTCTCGCAATCACCTCGTTTCCGGGGCCGGTGCTCAAGCCTCGGGCTCAAGTTACGACGGGTCATCCCCAGATGAGATGTTCGGCCGTCGCGATCATGCTGTCGAAGGCGCCCAGATGCTC
>DATFRE010000182.1:0-8206 GCA_035263545.1 Dongiaceae bacterium | reverse complement strand
GCGCGAATTCAGGATGGCGTGCTCGATGATCGGGATGCCCGCCGCCGGTGGTGCATCGGCTGTGAGTGCGATGCTCACGGTCATGCCATGGATATCCGATGGTGCGCTCAGGTTCACGATCCTGGCCTTGACGATCATGCTATTGGGCACGATTGCCAGATCCTGCTCGGTCGTCAGCAGATGAGTGGCATGCCAGTTCATCTCGATGACCCGACCCTCCGCGCCGCTTTCGAATCTCACCCAATCACCGGGGCGATAGGGCCGGCTGAAGCTCAACACCAGGCCGGAGAAGACGTCGCCCAGCGTACTCTGGAGCGCGAGGCCGAGGATGATGGCGATCGCTCCGGAGGTGGCGAGCAGGCCCTGGATCGGCAGATTGAAGACATAGGCGATGATGGCGAAGAAGGCGGCGAGATAGATGACGCCTGCGATGATGTCCTGGAGGAGCTTCGCTTCCCGCGGCCGGCGCTCGAAGATGAGGATGGTGCGCAGGAAGCCGACCAGCAGCCAGGCGGCCCAGAGCCACCAGGTGATCTTCAGCCCGGCAGCGAGCGCGCCCTGAAACGCCGTCGCCGCCGGGCGCAACGGCTGATAGGGCACGACATCGCCGCGCAAGAGGACCAGCGTCAGGAGGGTGAAGAAGAAGAGTCGGGTGAGAGCCCGCCCGATCGGATGCCCCTTGAACAGGAAGCGGCCCGAGACGATACCCAGGACAAGAAGGAACACGGCGACGACGAGCGGATCTCCGATCGTCACATCTATCGCCGACTTCAGATCGGGCATTTCAACCCTTCAGGCCCGGGAGGCCGCCTTGCTCCCGCCCGCTCCCCTCGCCGCTCTCCCGCTATTCCAGGTCGAAATGCTTGCGCAGCGATTTCGTCGTCACATCGGAGACGTAGTAGATCCCGTCCAGCAGATGGCTGTGATCGCCGTCCCACACCTCCGAGTCGTAGTCCCATTGCATGAAGGAGGCGATGCGGTTGTCGTCGCCGACCAGGCGGCGCAGCTTGCGGGTGATGGCGCCCTCCCAGGGGGTCAGCGCGTGCCAGTCCTTGTCCTTGGTCACCGCCAGAAGCTGGGTCATGCTGGCTCGGCCGTTGTTGCTCGCAAGCACCCCCAGACGGTCGCGGGTCACGGCGTCGGCGCCCTTCATCAGCTTGCGCAGCAGCGGCAGGCTGACGTCATGGGGCTGACGCCAGCGGAAGCTGCGCCGTGCCGTGGCGGCTGGCGCCGGCCCGGGGGCCTCTCCGCCCAGTAGACGCAGGAGTTCCCCCCGCGCCGCCGTGGACAATCGGACGAAGTCGGAAGAGTCGAGAACGAGCTGCATCTGAACCTCCCAGGACCGGGAGGCAATTATGTGCTCCGTTTCGCGGCCCTGGCAATGCCGTCGCCGGCCGGCTCCCGGCTCAATTCTCCGATTCGTAGCGCTGGAGGATCTCTTCGACCGGGCCCATGGCGATGAGCTGGCCCTGGCGCAGGAGCGCTGCCTTGTTGCACAGCTGGCGCAGCGTCTCCGAGGCGTGGGAGGCCACGACGAGGATGTTGGCGGAGGCCATCATCTTCTGGAGCCGGGCCGTCGCCTTCTCCGCGAAGGCCTTGTCGCCGGCCCCGATCATCTCGTCCATGATCAGAATTTCGGGATTGATGCTGGTGGAGATGGCGAAGGCGAGGCGCACGAGCATGCCGGCGGAATAGGTGCGCAACGGCAGGTTCAGGTATTCGCCGAGCTCGGTGAAGTTCTCGATATCCTCGATCCGGTCCATGGACTGGCGCCGGGTCAGACCCAGCATCAAACCGCGGATCACGATGTTCTCGTAGCCCGTGCCCTCCATGTCCATGCCCATGGTGATGTTGGTGAGCGAGGCCACCCGGCCATTGACCTGGATCGACCCTACCGCGGGCTCGTAGATTCCCGTCATCACCCGGAGCAGCGTGGTCTTGCCGGCACCGTTACGCCCGACCAGCCCCAGCCGGTCGCCGTTCCTGACCGACATGGTGATGCCCCGAAGCGCGTGGACCAGAACCCGGTGATGGCCCGCCGGCCCGACGCGCTGGGGTCCCAGCGGCCCCAGTCCCAGCACCCGATGCTTCAACGAGCGGGTGCGCGCGTCATAGATCGGAAAGTCGATATCGACGTTGTTGAGCTCGATGCTGGTCATCTAGAGCCAATAGGTCACGCGGCCGCGGAAACGGGCAAACATGGTGAGCGCGAGCCCCCAGCCGAGGATCGTGACCAGGATCACGATGCTCCAGCTGAGCATAGTCGGGGCCTCCCCGAACAGAGGATCGCGCACGATGGAAAGGAAGCAGGCGAAGGGATTGAGCGCCAGCAGCGTCGCCAAGCGCCCCTGGATGGCGCTCGGCAGCCAGATCACCGGCGTCAGGAAGAAGGCGACCTGCATCACGCTGCTGACGATGGGCGGCAGATCCCTGAAGCGGGCGCTGGCCATGCCGAACAGCAGGCCGATCCAGAGCCCGTTGAAGGCGAAGATGGCGATCCCCAGCAGCGATAGCAGCACGCCGAGCACCGGCGGCGGCGAATAGATCGCCAGCACGATCACCAGGACCACGATGTCATGGGCGAAGGTGATCAGGCTGCGCAGGACGACCCGGGCCGGAAAGATCCCCTTTGGCAACGCCACCTGCTTCAGGAAGCTCTCAGCCGCGATGAAGCAGAGGCAGCCATCGTTGATCGTGTTGGAGAACATTGCCCAGACCGTGAGGCCGACGGCGAGATGCGGCAGATAGACCTTGAGGTCGAGATGGAACAGCTCGCCATAGACGAGCCCCAGGGAGCCGATCTGCACCGCCACGCTGACCGTGAGCCACAGGGGTCCCAGCATCGAGCGGCGATAGCGTTGCCGGACATCCTGCCAGGCCAGGAGGACGATAAGGCGCCAATGCCGGACGGCTTCGACCAGATCATGCCTGGCCAGCCCAAAATTGCCCGGCCGGGCGGGGATCAGTACTGCTTCGGACAATCGCGCCTCGTGGGCTGCCACGGAGAAACCGGCGCGCTGCATATCATGCGACCGTAACGACGGCAATTGCCCGCGCCCGCGTCAAAGTGGCTTGACCGCGCCCGCAAAACGAGCCCATCAACGGCGCATGTACACCCTGGCGCATCTCTCCGATATCCATCTCGGCGGCCTCGGCATTCCGCAGCCGGGGGCCCTCTTCTCGAAGCGCATTCTGGGCTTGCTGTCCTGGCATCTGCGCCGCAAGGCCGTGCATCGCGGCGCGGTGCTGGCGGCACTTGTGGCGGATCTGCATCGCAGCCATCCCGATCACACGGCCATTACCGGCGATCTGGTTAATATCTCCCTGCCGGAGGAGTTCCGGCGCGCCGCCGCCTGGCTCGCGGCTCTGGGCCGACCTGCCGATGTGAGCGTGATTCCCGGCAATCATGATGCCTATGTGGCCATTCCCTGGGACCAGTCGCTGGCGCTCTGGGATTCCTACATGTCCGGCGACAGCCCCGAGTCGGCCGCGGATGGCGGCGATGCAGGGACGCATTTCCCTTACCTCCGGCGGCGCGGGCCACTGGCCTTGATCGGGCTTTCGACAGCGGTTCCCATGCCGCCCCATATGGCGGCCGGGCGGCTCGGCGCGGCGCAGCTTCAGCGACTCGAAGCCCTGTTGGCAGCGACGAAGGCCGCGGGAGTCTGCCGCACGGTCCTGATCCATCACCCGCCGACCTCGTCTCGGGCCTACCGCCACAAGCAGCTTCTGGACGGTGAGGCTTTCTCGGAGGTCCTGGCCCGGCAGGGGGCGGAATTGGTCCTGCACGGCCATACCCACATGTCCGGCCTCTCCTATCTCAAGACACCCGAGGGGCGCGCGCCCTTGGTCGGCGTGCCCTCGGCCTCGGCCCGCCCCACCCGGAGCCGCGACCATTCCCGCTATCACCTCTACCGGATCGCGCCGGCAGGCCAAGGCTGGCGGATCGAGGTCGAGGTCCGCGGTCTCGCCCCGAGCCTGGATCGGTTCCAGGGCGAGACGGGATTCAGCCTGAGCATCCCGGGATAGAGTAGTCCCCACTCGCCCGGCCGGGGGAACGCCCTATATTCCGGCCGGGGGAACGCCCTATATTATGGGAGCATGCTGCCCGGCTTCCTCGCCTGCCTTCCGCCGCATCTGCATCCCGTCAGCGCGCAGATCCTGCAGCTGTTCCTCAACGGTGACCTGACGCCGGGCGAGTTCCGGCGCATGTTCTCGCTGCCCAATTCGGACTATCTGCCGGTCACCGACTGTATCCTCAGGGCACTCCATATCGAGATCCCGCCCGTGGAGCTCTAGGCAGGCCGTTATCCCGGCAGCTCCACCGCCAGCCCGTCATAGGCCGGCTCCACCCCCGGCGGGCAGCGCCGGGCGATCTCGTCATAATCCACCATATGGTTCATATGGGTCAGCAAGGTGCGCTTGGGCCTGATGCGCTGGACCCATTCCATGACCAGGTCGAAATGGGCATGGGTCGGGTGGGGCTCGAAGCGCAGGCAATCGACGATCCAGAGATCGAGGCCCTCGAGCAAGGCAAAAGCCGCCTCGTCCAGACCGACCACATCGGTGGAATAGGCCATCGCGCCGAGGCGGTAGCCCATGCTGAAGCTGCCCATTCCATGCTGCTGGCGAAAGGGCGTGATGGGAAGACCACGGATCGCGAAGGGTCCGGTCACTTGGCGTGCCTGCAGGAAGGGCCGGTAGAGAACACCTGAGCCCTTCTCGTTCTGGCGGAAGATGTAGTCAAAGCGCTGCGCCAGCACCGCCATCGTCTCCGGCGGCGCCCAGGCCTCGATCGGCTCATCCTTGCGGCCGGTCTTGAGGAAGCGCAAATCGTCGATGCCATGGCTGTGATCGGCGTGGTCATGCGTGAACAGCACGGCATCGAGCCGCTTGATATCCGCGTCCAGGAGCTGGGCCCGCAGATCGGGCGAGGCATCGACCAACAGGCTGGCGCCACCCGGCTGCTCCACATGGATCGAGACCCGCCGGCGCCGGTTGCGAGGATTGTCGGGGTTGCAGGCGCCCCAGATATTGCCGACGAGCGGCACGCCCCCCGATCCACCGCAGCCCAGCACCGTCACCCTCATCCCGTCACCGTCTTGGCAAAAAGGCGATGGAAGTTTTCCGTGGTCTGACGGGCAAATTCGCTAGGCTCCTCGCCGCGCAGCTCGGCGACCTGCGCAGCCGTATGGACGACGAAGGCCGGCTCGTTGCGCTTGCCGCGATATGGGGTGGGCGCCAGATAGGGCGAATCCGTCTCCACCAGCAGGCGGTCTGCCGGGATGTCGCGCGCAATCGCGCGCAGGCTTTCGGCCTTGCGGAAGGTGACGATACCCGAAAGCGAGATGTAGAAGCCCAGCGCCAGCGCGCCCTCGGCCAACAGTGCCGTCGAGCTGAAGCAATGGATCACGCCGCTGAGCCCGCCTTTCGAGGCGCCCTCCTCGAGCAGCGCCAGCGTCTGCGCATCCGCATCGCGGCTATGGACGATGAGGGGCAGCCCGGAAAGCCGCGCCGCCTCGATATGCCGGCGGAAGACCTCCTTCTGCCGCTCGCGCGGGCTGTGATCGTAGTAGAAGTCGAGCCCGGCCTCGCCGATACCCACCACCTTGGGGTGGCGCGCGAGCTCCACCAGCCGCGCGGCGGTCGCGTCCGGCTCGCTCTCGGCTTCATGGGGATGGATGCCCACCGAGCACCACACATTCTCGAAGCGCTCGGCGATCGCCAGCACCCGCTCGAACTCCGTCAGCCGCGTGCAGATGGTGACGAGGCTTTCCACGCCGGCATCCTTCGCGCGCGCGACCACCGCGTCGAGCTCGCTGGCGAACGCCTCGAAATCGAGATGGCAGTGGCTGTCGACCAGCATGCGCCTGCTCTAGGCCGCCGGTGCCTCGACGAAGCGCGGGAAGACGCCGCTCGGCGCCGGCAGTGCCGTGCCGCCGGACAGCGCCGATTCCAGGCTTGTGAAGCCGCGACTGTCGGGCGCAACCGCAAGCTGGTCCAGGAGCTTGCCGCAGGACTCGGGCATGAAGGGCTGCATCAGGATGGCGATACCGCGCACCACCTCGGCCACGACGTAAAGCACCGTGCCCATGCGGGCGGGATCGGTCTTGCGCAAGGCCCAGGGCGCTTGCTCGTCCACATAACGGTTCGCCGCGCCGACGACCTGCCAGGTGGCCTCCAGGGCGAGATGGAAGGCCTGGCGATCGATTTCGGCGGCGACCCGCCCGTGAAGACCCTTGGCGGCATCCAGCAGCGCCGCATCTGCGGCCGTGAACGCGCCCGGCACCGGCACCTTTGCACCGCAGTTCTTGGCGATCATGGAGAGCACGCGCTGGGCCAGGTTGCCGAAGTCATTGGCGAGATCGCCGTTCATCCGGTGGACCATGGCCCGGTGCGAGAAATCCCCGTCATTGCCGAAGGGAATCTCGCGCAGCAGGAAATAGCGCACGGGGTCGAGGCCGTAGCGCTCGACCAGCTTCAGCGGATCGATGATGTTGCCCAGCGACTTCGAGATCTTCTGGCCCTCGTTCGTCCACCAGCCATGGGCGAAGACCCGCCGCGGCGGCGGCAGATCCGCCGCCATCAGAAAGGCCGGCCAGTAGACCGCATGGAAGCGCAGGATGTCCTTACCCACCATATGGAGGTCCGCCGGCCAGAAGCGCTTGTAGGTCGCGCTCTCCAGATCGGGAAATCCGGTGGCGGTGATGTAGTTGATGAGGGCGTCCAGCCAGACATACATGATATGGGCGGGATCGCCCGGCACCGGCACGCCCCATTTGAAGCTGGTGCGCGAGACGGAGAGATCCTTGAGGCCTCCGCGCACGAAGCTGATCACCTCGTTGCGACGGCTCTCCGGCGCGATGAAATCGCGATTGGCCTCGTAGAAGGCGAGCAGGCGTTCCTGCCAGGCGCCCAGGCGGAAGAAATAACTCGGCTCCTCGACCCATTCGACCTCGGCACCGGAGGGGGCGATCTTCCGGCCATTGGGCCCGGTGGTGAGCTCGTCCTCGGCGTAATACGCTTCGTCGCGCACCGCATACCAGCCGGCATATTTGTCCAGATAGATCTCGCCCCGCTCCGCCAGCCGCTGCCAGATCGCCTGGCAGGAGCGGATGTGGCGCGGCTCAGTCGTGCGGATGAAATCGTCATTGCTGTAGTTCATCGCGCGCGCGAGGTCGCGGAAGTTCTGGGAAACCTTGTCGGTGAAGGCCTGGGGCGTCATGCCGGCGGCGATGGCGGATTTCTCCACCTTCTGCCCATGCTCGTCCGTGCCGGTCAGGAACATGACGTCATAGCCGCCGAGCCGCTTGAAGCGCGCCAGCACGTCGCAGGCGAGCGTGGTGTAGGCATGCCCGATATGCGGCGCATCGTTGACGTAATAGATCGGCGTGGTGAGGTAATAGCGGCGCTCGGCCATGGCTATCTCCAAATCGGCGGCCCTTTTCCCACAGGCCGCCGAACGGCGCAACATCGCTGGTTTCACGTGTCCGAAGGGGCAAGGTCCGGGTCAGGCAGGAATCTGATGTAGGTGCGCCGGGCATGAGGGTCAATCGGGTGGCCCCGCCAGGCAGTCTGCTAGTAGGACTGGTAGATTCCCAACTTCCGCACGATCGCCTGGCCCTGCTCGGCGATCTTGCGATCGGGATGCACGAACTGGGTCATGGCGGGAGTCCAGAGCCCCGAGGCGAACTGGCGATAGGATTCCGTGTATTGCCTCGCGACGGTGGCGCCGGCGCGCCCGGCGACGACCTGCTGGGCAAGCAACAGAACCGCGACCCCCAGGACAATGACCTCGAGCAGCCGGCGCCTCGCATCCCAGAGCCGGGCGAGGGAGGGCGCCAGAAGCAGCAGCAGGCCGATCTGGCCCATGGCGGTGAAGACGCTGTAGCGCACCGGCATTTCGCGGTCGGTGGCGATGTCGACCCGGCCGGCGCCGGCGAGCGCCGCCATCAGCAGCGCGAAGAGCATGAGGCCGAGGGCGATGCGCTCGAGCCGGCTCCGCGGCGGACCGAGCAGGCCCCGCAGAAGCAGAAAGGTCGCGCCCAGGGCGGAAATCACGCCGCCGGCGACGCGGCCGAACCAGGTGAAGCTCGGGGAATGGGACCAAGGCAATCCCATAAAGCGGATCGCGTAGTCGAGCATGCGCAACATGCGCTCCGTGTCGAGAGCGCCCAGCGAAGCATGGGTCTTGATGCCGGGGACA
>DATFRE010000181.1:0-8706 GCA_035263545.1 Dongiaceae bacterium | reverse complement strand
TCGAAGCCGGCATCGAGCTCGTAGAGCCGGCCGCGATCGAGCCAGAGCACGCGGGTCGAGAGCCGGCGCAGGAAGGCGCGGTCGTGGCTGACGAAGAGGAGCGCGCCTTGGAAGCCCAGCAGCATATCTTCCAGCCATTCGATGGTCGGGAGGTCGAGATGGTTCGTCGGCTCGTCCAGCAGCAGGAGGTCGGGATCGCCCGCGAGCGCCCTGGCAAGGCCGGCGCGCCGGCTCTCGCCGCCGGAGAGTCCGGCGGGATCGCGGGTCCCGTCGAGCCCAAGGCGATCGAGCAGGGCCGCGACCCGGTGGGCCTCGGCGCCATCCGCAGCGACGAAATCGGAGAGGCTGGCGAAGCTCGTGAAATCGGGCTCCTGGGCGAGGAGGCCGATGCGGAGGCCCGGCTGCAGGAAGCGGCTGCCGGCATCGACCTCCATGGAGCCTGCGAGGAGCTTCAGAATCGTCGACTTGCCGGAACCATTGGCGCCGACCAGCGCGACCCTCTCGCCACGCCCGATGCCGAGATCGATATCGGCGAAGAGGGGCCGGCCGCCGAAGGTCAGCCGCGCGCCGCGCAGTGCTGCGATGGGAGGGGAGGCGAGCACTCTCTAGATTCCCTCACCCACTGGTGTGGCGCTAGGCAATGCCCCGTTCCTTGCAGATCCGGTCATAGGCGGCATTGACGGTGGCGAGGCGGGCTGTGCCGAGGGCGACGGCCTCCGGCGGCATGCCTTTGGCGATCAACCTGTCGGGATGGGAGTCGCGCACGATCCGGCGGTAAGCCGCCTTAATGGCTGCATTGTCCATCTCGCGGGTCACGCCCAGGATGCTGTAGGGATCGGCGGCATCGGGGCCGAGATGGCTCTCGCGAAGGCGGGCGAAATCGGCGTCGTCGAAGCCGAAGATCTGGGCGACGCCGCGCAGATAGGCGATCTCCGCCTCGCCGACCTGGCCGTCGGCCTTGGCGATGTGGAAGAGGGCGTCGAGCAAGCCCTCGAGGACGCGCGACTTGCGCCGGAACAGCCGGGCGATCTGGCGCGCATAGGGCTCGTAGCCCTGGGCATCGACCCGGGCATGGTCGAAGATACGGCCGACATTGGTCTCCTCCTCCGGCGGCACGGTGAAGACCTGTTTGAAGGCGGCGATTTCCGAGCGGCTGACGACGCCATCGGCCTTGGCCATCTTGGCGCCGAGCACGATCACGCCGATGGTGAAGGCGATCTGGCGCATGGCGGCGCGCTCATCGTCTTCCGAGCCGACGGGCGTCTGAACCGGCGGATCGGCCAGGCGGTCGACGGCATGGCCTGCAACCGCCCCGAGCAGCGCCCCCAAAGGCCCGCCCAGGGCGAAGCCGGCGGCGCCGCCCAGAATCTTTCCCCAGATCGACATGGCGGCGCACCTTAGACTGCGCGTTGCGGCTTCGCTACCTATTGCGGCGGCCGATCCTTCAACTTCCGCTCATAGAGCTTCGCGTCGATGAGGAAGCGGAACCAGAAGGTTTGGAGCACGAAGAAAATCAGCCCCGGCATGCCGTCCAGAAATCCCAGGCGGAGGGCATAGCGATAGAAGAAGAGGCCGAGGGCGCGCAGGAACAAAGGCGCCCGATAATAGCCACCGCGCAGCGCCCGCTTGCGCTCGATCGGAGTGCCGCCGATCCGCCCGGCGATGACGCCGCTGCCGCCGGGGTTCAGGATCTCCCGCATCTCGGCGTCGGACCACCGGTTGTGGCGGGCGGTCCATTCGCTGAGGCTCATGCGGATATCGTCGATCATCGCGGCGTGAATCTGCGCCGTGGCTCCGTCGCAGCGGAAATGCTGGTCGTATTTGCGGTCCTCGCAGCGCGCCTTGCCGGTGCGGAAGAGGCGCATATGCCAGATCGGATACATGCCTCCGTGGCGGATCGGGCGCCCGAGGAAATACATGAGGCGCGGGATGAAATAGCCGTCGACTTCAGCGGGGAAGCCGGCCTTCAGCGCCTTGATCCGCGCCACGAGCTCGGGTGTCAGGCGCTCATCGGCATCGAGGTGGAGCTGCCAGCCGTATTTCAGCGGCAGGTTGTCGATCGCCCAGTTGCGCTGCTTGCCATAATCCTCGAAGGGGTGGCTGACGACCTGTGCGCCGTGCTCGGCGAGGATGGCGAGCGTCCGATCCGTGCTGCCGGAATCGACCGCATGGATGTCGTCGGAAACCTCGGCGGCACTTGCGAGGGTTGCGCCGATGGTGTCCTGGGCGTTGAAGGTGAGGATGATGACGGAAAGGCTCATGGGACCGATATGGAATTGAGCCGCCATGGTTGCCGAGGGCAGCCCATGAGTCTAGCCTTTGAGGTATCTAGCCTTCGATGACGGGGCCTGAGCCCCCTTCACCACGGAGACGGCCATGAACATCCAGGCGCCCCGCCGGTCCATGGGACCGCTGATCGAGGAGCTGAAGTCGCTGCTCGGCGACCGGCTCTCGGTCTCCGCTGCGGTCCGCGAGCAGCATGGCCATGACGAGTCCTACCATGCCACCCTGCCGCCGGATGCCGTGGCTTTCGCCGAATCGACCGCGGAGGTCGCCGCCATCATGCGCTTTGCCGCTCGGCATGGCGCACCGGTGGTTCCCTTCGGCACCGGGACCTCGCTCGAGGGGCATGTCGCCGCCATCCAGGGCGGCATCTGCATCGACCTCAGCCGGATGAACCGCATCCTGGAGGTGAATGAGGGCGACCTCGACTGCCGGGTCGAGGCGGGGGTCACACGCAAGCAGCTGAACGAATTCATCCGCGACCGCGGTCTCTTCTTTCCCGTCGACCCCGGCGCCAATGCCTCGCTCGGCGGCATGGCGGCGACCCGCGCTTCGGGCACCAATGCGGTGCGCTACGGCACCATGCGCGAAAACGTCCTTGGCCTCACCGTCGTGCTGGCCGATGGCTCGATCGTTGCGACCGGCGGCCGGGCGCGCAAATCGGCGGCCGGTTACGACCTGACGCGGCTCTTCGTCGGCTCCGAGGGAACGCTGGGGGTGATCACCGAGATCAATCTGCGTCTCTACGGGATTCCCGAAGCGATGTCGGCGGCAGTCTGCCCGTTCCCCGATCTCGCTGCCGCGGTCGATACAGTGATCCAGACCATCCAGAGCGGCATTCCCGTGGCCCGCATCGAGCTCCTGGACGAACTCCAGATGGATGCCATCAACCGCTATTCGAAGCTCGACTACGCGGTGCAGCCGACGCTCTTCTTCGAGTTTCACGGCAGCGAGAAGGGCGTGGTGGAGCAGGCTGAGGCGGTGCAAGCCATCGCGGGCGACCACGGTGCGGGCGATTTCCGCTGGGCGACACGCGCCGAAGAGAGGAACCGCCTCTGGCAGGCGCGCCATGACGCCTATTATGCGGGGCTGGCCCTGCGTCCGGGCTCCAAGGGATGGCCGACCGATGTCTGCGTGCCCATCTCGCGCCTTGCCGAATGCATCCTCGAGACAAAGCGCGATGTGGTGGAGTCGAAGCTTCTCGCTGTCATCGTCGGCCATGTGGGAGACGGAAATTTCCATCTCTGCTTCATGATCGACCCCGACGATCCCGAGGAGATGGCCCGTGCCCAGGGCGTGAATGACCGCATGGTCCATCGCGCGCTCGCCATGGGCGGCACCTGCACCGGGGAGCATGGCATCGGCTTCGGCAAGATCGCCTGCCTGGAGGAGGAGCACGCCTCGGCCATCCCGACGATGCGCCTCATCAAGCGCGCCCTGGATCCCGACAACCGGATGAATCCCGGCAAGGTGCTGCGGCTCAACTGACCAGTAGGCGTTCGACGAAGACCAGGTCGAACCAGCGATCGAACTTGCGTCCGACCTCCGGCAGGCGGCCCACTTCGCGGAAGCCGAGCGCCGCGTGGAGAGCCAGAGAGGCCCCGTTGCTGGCCTCGATCCCGCCCACCATCGCATGCAGGCCCCGGGCCTCGGCGCGATCGATCAGGGAAGCGAGCAGGGCGCGGCCGACGCCCCGCCGCCGGGCCGGCGCATCCACATAAACAGAGTGTTCCACCGTCCCCGCATAGCCCTCCCAGGGCCGGAAATCGCCGAAGGAAGCGAAGCCCAGCAGACGCCCGCCCGCTTCTTCGGCGACCAGCACGGGAAAACCGCGGGAACGCCGCTCCTCGAGCCAGGCGGCGCGGGCTTCCAGCGTCGTCGGGCTCAGGGTCCAGATCGCCGTGGTGGCGGCGATCAGCTCGTTCAGGATCCCGGTCATACGGGGGAGATCCTCGCGCCGGGCATCGCGGATGACATGACCCATGGGCGGCTCCGCAAAACGGGGTGACCGGTCCCATATATTCCACTATAGTGGATGAATGTCTACGAAAATGACGAACCAACTCGACCTCCGCCTCGCCGAGCGGCTTCGTGCCGAGCGGGAGGCAAGGGGTTGGTCCCTGGAAGAGCTCGCATCCCGCTCCTCGGTATCCCGGGCCATGATCAGCAAGGTCGAGCGCGGCGAGAGCAGCCCAACGGCCGCCTTGCTGGGGCGTCTCTCCGGGGCTTTCGGCCTCAGCCTCTCGCGGCTCCTCGCCCGCGCCGAGGCCATTCAGGGTGGCCGCCTATGGCGCGCCGGCGAGCAGGTCGTCTGGCGCGATCCCGCAACCGGCTTCCTGCGGCGGGCGCTGACTCCGCCCGGGGCGGAAGGAGCGGCACCGCTGGAGCTGGTCGCGGCGGAGCTGCCGCCGGGCGCGGAGATCGCCTATCCGGCCGCGGCCTATGCCTTCATCCAGGATCAGCAGATGGTGGTGCTTGCCGGGGTTCTGCAGTTCAGGCAGGGCGGAGAGGTTCACGACCTGGCAGCCGGGGATTGCCTCCGCCTGGGTCCACCGGCGGACTGCGTCTTCAGCAATCCCGGAAGGATCGCCTGCCGCTATCTCGTCGCCGTGCTGCATCGCCCGGCCTGAGGAACTCAGCGCTTTAACGCGATGTTATAGCGCGAGAGCGATCGGTGCTCGCGGGTGGATCAGGTCTTGTCCGAACCGTCTTCGAGCTTCTTGCCGTCGAGGGCCTTCTCCTCCTGCCGGCGTTGCAGGCGATCGCGCGTCGTCTCCGCCTTGTTTCTGCCAAATTTTTCGCGGTTGATTTCAGCTTCGCGCGCTTCGGACTCTCGCTGTTTCGCTTTGCGATATTTGTTAAGGTTGACGATATCGCCCATGAAGTGCCTTCCCACGCTGCATCGGGCCCCAGCAACATCGAGGGCAGCATTGCTGCTCGGTGTAACCGCTGAGTCGTGTAGCGCAACGGTCCGTCATGTCAATTCTCCGATCATCCGATCTCGGCAGGAGTTGAGATGCTGAAGAAGATTCTGATCGGCCTCGGCGTGCTCGTCCTCCTTCTGGTGATCGCGGTCGGGGTTGGTCCGCGCTTCGTCGACTGGAACGCCTACAAGCCGCGCGTCATCGAGGCGGTGCAGAAGGCAACGGGCCGCCAGCTCTCCATCGACGGCAATATCTCTCTCAGCCTGCTGCCCTCGCCGACCCTCTCGGTCGGCGGGGTGCGGCTGGCGAACTTGCCTGGCGCGAGTGCGCCGGACATGGCGAAGCTGAAATCTCTCGACGTCAGCGTTGCGCTCATGCCGTTGATCGGCGGCAATATCCAGGTCACCAAGGTGACCCTGGTCGATCCCGTCGTTCTGCTGGAGAAGCTTCCCGATGGGCGCGCGAACTGGCAATTCGTCCCCGGCCCGCAAGCGGGCGCTCAGGCCGGCACCACGGCCGCGCCGGGAACGCCAGCCCCCGGCGGCGGCTCCATGCCGGCGATCTCCGTCGACAACTTCGCGATCAAGAACGGCACGATCATTTATCGCGCCGGCGGCACCGAGGAGCGGATCGAATCCCTGAATGCCGCAGTCGCGGCGCGCTCGCTCGCCGGCCCCTTCACTGCGAATGGCGATGCCAAGGCCGCAGGTATTCTCACGCATTTCGATGCCTCGGTCGGCACCATCGGCGGCGGCCCGACCAACCTCAAGCTTCTCATCAACATGGCGGGCGACGCCGCCATTCTCCAATTCGACGGCACCGCCGATCAGGCGGCCGAGACTCTCAAAGGCAAGTTCGATGCCAAGATCGCCGAGCCGGGCGTGCTGTTGCAGATCGTTGGCGCCCGGGGCTTGCCGCCGGCGCTGACCAAGCCCTTCATGCTGAGCTCGAGCATCGATGCTTCAGCCAAGGCGATCGAGCTTCCTGACATCGCGGTCGCACTCGGCGATGACAAAGCCTCGGGCAAGATCTCGGTCCAGCCCGGCGCCCCAATGCTGATCGATGCCTCTCTCGCCTTCGGCAGACTCGATCTCGATAAGCTCCTGCCCCAAACGGTAGCGCCACCGCAGGCCGCGGCAGCTACCAGCCAGGCGCCGGCGACGACAGCACCCGCGGCCTCTGGCGGCTCCCCCGCACCGGCCGCTCCGCCGCCCAGCGCTGCTGCTTTTGCGCTACCCGGTGGTGTCACTGCTTCCGTCAGCCTGTCGGCCGAGCAGATCATCTATCGTCAGGGCGTCATCGGCCATCCCATCCTGGTTGCGAACCTCGCCAATGGCGAGCTGGTGATCAAGCAGATTGCCGCCACCCTGCCGGGTCAATCCGACTTCAGCCTCGTCGGCACCGTGGCGAGCAAGGATGGCCTGCCCCAGTTCGTCGGGGCGCTGCAGGCGAAGTCGGCGAATTTGCGCGATCTCCTCGCCTGGCTCGGCACGCGCGTGACCCCTGTTGGCGATGATCGCCTGCGCAGCTTCACTCTGACGAGCCACCTCATGGCCTCGCCGCGCAAAGCGGAGCTCGCCGATCTCGATGTGAAGCTCGACGCCACCCGGATCCAGGGCGGGGTCAATGTCGCGCTGCCGGCGGGGACCGAACGCGCCAAGCCCGGCTTCGGCATCGGCCTCACGGTCGACCAGGTCGATCTCGACGGCTATATGCCGGCTCCTGCGCCAGCCGCGGCGGCGGCCGCGGCGGCCTCGAACGCGGCTGCCAGCGGTGCTGCGGCCGGTACTGCTCCAGCGCCAGTGCCTGGCAAGAAGCCTTCGTCGCTCGCCGCCCTGGCGCCGCTGGCCGGCGTGGACGCGAATTTCGATCTTCGGGCTGGCAGCCTGACCCTGAATCACCAGGCCGTGCGGGGGATTCACCTCCAGGGTACCCTCTTCGCCGGCAAGCTCACCATCGCCGATGCGAGCGTGAGGGATATCGGCGGCGGCCAGGGGGCGATCTCCGGCAGCATCGTCAATCTGGCTCAGGATCCGCGCTATGACCTGAAGCTGGATCTCGCCGCCCCGGATGGCGGCCAGATATTCCAGCTCGCCGGATTCGGCAAAAGCCAGCCGAGCAAGCTCGGTGCGGTCAAAGTGAACGGCGCGGTCCAGGGCGGGGCCGATGATGTCGCCTTCGATCTCGCCTTCGCTGTTACCGGGGTCGGCGTCCAAGGGGCCGCCAAGGGCAGCGCCCAGGGGCTCCAGGGTGGTATTCCGCGGGTCAACAGCACCATCAGCGCCAGCGCCAAGAATGCGGGACCCTTGTTCCAGCTCCTCGGTCTCCCCGCTGCCACCGCCGCGAAGCTCGGCACGCTGAACCTCTCCGGCCAGGCCAAGAGCGGTCAGGATTCCGTCGATTACAATCTCGTCCTCGATCTGCCGGGGATCGGCGGGAAGGGGAATTTCCAGGGCCAGGTCGTCTCGCTCTCGAAGGGGCCGCGGATCGCCACCAATCTGAAGTTCGATGTCGCCCAGCCCGGGCCGCTCCTGGCCCTCGCCGGCCTGACTGGACCAGGCGCGGACAAGCTCGGCGCCATAAGTCTTGCCGGCAAGGCGAATACGAGCCCCGATGCCATCGACTACGACCTCACCCTCGACATGCCGGGCATGGGCGGCAAGGGGGCCTTCCAGGGCAAGGTCAGCGCGCTTTCCAGCACGACACCCCAGGTGGCGACGAACCTGAAGCTCGATGTAGCGCAGCCCGCCCCGCTGCTCTCCCTTGCCGGCGTCGATGGCGCGACCGCCGGCAAGCTCGGGGCGCTCGGGTTATCCGGACGGCTCGATGGCGGACTCAACGCCATGAAACTCGCGCTCAACATCGCAGCGCTCGGCGGCAATGCGACGGTGCAGGGCAACCTGGCCGCGGCCAAATCGCCCGCTGCCTTCGACCTGACGGTCGCCGCCAATCATCCGAATGCGGCAACTCTGATGAGCGCAGTGCTGACGAGCTTCCGCGCCGGCGGCGGCAATCCGGGTCCTTTCAAGCTGAATGCCCACCTCGCCGGCGATGCCCGCAAGTTCACCCTCAGCAATCTCGCCATGCAGTCCGGGCTCAACGATCTGAGCGGCTCAGGCACGATCGCCCTCGGCTCGAGGCCGCAGATCCAGGGAAGCTTTGCCAGCAATAACTTCAATCTCGGCCTCCTCAGCGGGGGTGGCGGCGGAGGGCAGGGTGGGCCGGCGCCCGCCGGGCAAGCTCAAGGCGGGCAGGCGGGAAAGCCCCAAGGTGGTCAGCCGCAGGGCGGGCAAGGCGGTGGCGGACGCTGGTCACGCCAGCGGATCGATCTCTCGGCCCTCGACAAGCTTGACGCCGTGCTCGACTACAAGGCGGGGCATCTCTACTCGGGGGCGACGCGCATCGACAATCTGGCCCTCAAGCTGAACCTCGCGGCGGGCACGCTCGTCATCCAGACCCTGAGCGGGCAGGTCTATGGCGGCAGCTTCCAGATTCAGAA
>DATFRE010000180.1:0-12342 GCA_035263545.1 Dongiaceae bacterium | reverse complement strand
AAGCCGCTCATGGACGACGCGGGTCAGCCACTTGTCGTAGTCGCTGTTCTGGGTCGCGATGTTGACGACGATGTTGCGCACGGCATTCACCGCCAGCTCGCCGAGGCCATAGGCGGTATTGTTGGTCGCCTCCCCGCCCGTGCCGAGCGGCGAGCCGCTGTAGTCGAAGTTGCGCAGATAGCCCGGCAGATTCGGCAGCAGCAGGAGAAAGCCGCAGGCGATCAGCATCGGCAGCGCGCGCGGGCCGGCTCTCAGATTCGCCGCCAGGAACCAGAGGCCGAGCGGCAGGCCGATCACATAGGCCGTGCCCTTGGTCGCCAGCGCAAGGCCGGCGGCGACGGCGAAGAAGGCGCCATCCCCGGCGCGGAGGCTTTCGCGCCAGGCCAGCAGGCGCTCGGCCATCGACAGAAGGAAAAAGGTCACCACCAGATCGTTCTGGGTGCTGCTGCTCTCCAATATGCCGATGGGGAGCGTGGCGGCCATGAGCCGGGCGAAAGCGATCCCGCGCCGCGACGCGCCGAGAGCGAGCGCGATCCGGCCGACGACAAAGACGGAGCCCGCGCCGGCCAGCCATTGCAGCAGGTTGTCCCAGCGGTCGCCGCCGCTGAGCAGCCGCAGGGGCAGAATCAGGGCCTCGGCCAGGCCCGGATAGATCAGCTGGCGATCGATATGGCTCAGATAGAAGGCGAAGGAGTGGTTCTGGATCCAATGCTCGATGCGCGGCAGGTGATAGGTCTGGGAATCCCAGTTGTTCGGCGGGCAGATCAGCGCGACCAGCAGGGTCGCGCTGCCGATGATGAGGAGGGCGGCGGCGAGAATCCATTCCTCGGCGATGAGTCCGGCAGCGGCGCTGCGAATCCGGGCGGGCCAGCGCCGCGGCGTCCAGGCGAGGGGGCCCGATCGCAGGAAGCCCAAGGCCAGAGCGATGACGGCGAGGCTCCAGGCAAGCAGAATGCTGACGAAGGTGAGAGCCCCGAAGAGGCTGAGTGCCTCGCTCGCGATCGCGGCACCATAGGCCCAGAGAAGGGGGCCGAGGATGACGGCCTCCGCCGGCTTCCTGCCGCGCCGCCGGAGCAGGGCAATGAGAAGGCCCAAGGCCGCCAGCGGCAGGAGTCCCAGCAGCAGCATCAGCGGATCCAGGGATGCATGCAGGCTAGAGCGTCAGCCCGGGCGGCAGGGCGCCGCCGATCCGTGCCTTCACCAGGGCAAGCGTCGCGAGGTCCCGCACCCAGTCATAGTAGATGCCTTCGACGGTGGTGATGGTGACCCCGGCGGTTCTGAGGCGCGCGATGGCGATATCGTGATGGGGCGGCGGCGAGGCGCAGGCATCGAGCGCCACCACGGCTTCGTAGCCGGCCACCAGCAGGCCGAAGGCGGAGTGGGTGACGCAGACATCGGTCTCCAGCCCCGTGAGCACGAACTGGTCGCGCCCGGTCGCCTCGACGGCCGCGCGGATATCGGCCTGGTCGTGGAGGCCGAAGACCATCTTGTTACGTGCCGGCAATCCCTTTGGCAGCAATTCTTCGATCTCGCGAACGACAGGGCCGTCCTGCGGAATGTCCTCGCCGGTCACCGGCAGGGGAATCTCGAGGGCAAGGGCGACGCGCATCAGCCAGAAGATGCGGGCGACCAGGGGTTGCCTCTGGTCGAGAGGCAGCTTGTCGAGGAAGAACTGCTGGACATCGATCGCCGCCAGGCAGCAGCGCGCGCGGTCGAGGAGCCGTGTCGTCTTGGGATTCATGCGCTGGCGCGGCTCCTCCCCCGGATTGCCGGCGGCCTGCCGCCGACATTATCCAGGCCCATCGGTGCCGTCCAGCGAGGTCCTATCCGCCGGGCCGCCAGGCGATGGTGGCACCCGATCGGACCACCTCGCGGATCATCCCTTCCACCGCGAAAGGGGCCAGCGTGCTCCGCACCTCGGCGGCGAGTGCTGCTGTCTTCTCGCCGATCCGCGCCGCCGAGGTGCTGGACATTGAGAGGGCCCGGTCGACGAAGCGCTCCATAGGAGTGAGCCGGCGCTCCAGCACGGCGATCGTTTCGATGCGGCTGAAGGGCGAATCGAGCAGCACGGCCTCATGGCGCAGCCAATCGGGCGATTTGCGCTCGCGGCGGGTCTTGTCATCGGCCGCATAGCGCTCGATCAGCGTGTCGTAAGCCGTGGCCCAGGCATTGTCCGGCAGCTCGGGCTCGCGGGTCCCGAGCAGGGCGACCGCGCCGCCGGGCTCGATCAGGCCGTCCAGGCGCTGCAAGGTCCGCGCCCGGTCCATCCAATGGAAGGCGCGGCCGATGACCACGAGATGGAAACGGCCGAGAGCCGGGCCCAGATCGTCGGAGCTGGCTTGGATGAAGCGGATCTTGGGGTGCGCCCCCACCGCATTCTCCGCGACCCGCAGCATCTCGGGCTCCGGGTCGATCGCGGTGACCTCGCCCACATGGGGCGCGAGTGCGACCGCGATCTGCCCGGGGCCGCAGCCGAGATCCATCACCCGGGATTTTGGACCGGTGCCCGTGAGCTGGATCAGGCGCTGGAACAGGGCCGGCGCATAGGGCTGGCGCCCCTGCAGATAATGCTGGGCCGCGGTGCGGAACCGGCGTTTCTCGAAAGGGAGGGTGGCAGGATCGGCGGCGGGGGTAAGCGTGCTCACGGGGCTCCTCGGGGCAGAAGAAGCAGCGCGGGCCTCTTCAAGCATGGGCGCAGGGCCGCGGCAAGTTAACTCGCTTTCCGGGGTTCCGGGGGCCGGTTGTTGCGGCTATTCTCCGGCCCCCGCAACCCCTGCCGAAACGGTTCCTCTTCCTCTTCCCATGCTTGTTCTCGGTATCTATTCCGGCAATCACGATGCCTGCGCTTGCCTCCATGACGATTATCGCCTGCTGAGCGCGGTGGCGCTGGAGCGGCTGACCCGGCGCAAGATCGACGGCGACCGCGTGCCGGTGGAGGCGATCGATGAATGCCTTTCCATCGCCGGCAAGGGGCGCGAGGAGGTGGGGGCGGTCATGCTCGGCCGCGGCGCGTTTCCTCAGCGCTACTTCACCCATTTCAGGGGCCGCAAGCGCCTCTCCGCCGCCTTCCGTCACGTCGCGGGGCGGGAGAAGAACAAGTACATGGAGGCGGAATGCGTCCGCCACCGGCGCTTCGATTCCCTCGCCATGTTCGATGGCCGGGCCTTTCTGCAGGAATCCGGCTTCCGGCCCGATACCCATCTCGGCTTCTTCAACCATCACCGGGCCCACGCCCTGCCGACGCTCTTCCACACCGACTGGCCGGAGGCGCTGCTCTATACGGCCGATGGCGGCGGCGACAACATGCAGTATTCGATCCGCCGCTTCAGCGGCAAGCAGATCGAGACCCTCTATGGCGGCGATGAGGGTCTGGCGGAGCCGCAGCGCATCGACAGCCTCGGGCTTGCCTATGGCTTCGCGACCCAGGCGCTCGGCTTTCGCATCAACCGCCATGAGGGCAAGCTCACGGGGCTCGCGGCCTATGGAAAGCCGGTGCTCTATGACGCTCTGGCGCGCCATTTCCGTGTCGACGCCGAGGGCCAGATAAACAGCGACTTTATCGACTATCACGCCATGCGCCGGACCGTCTTCGAGCTAGCCCAGGGTGTCGCGCGGGAGGATGTGGCGGCTTCAGTCCAGAAGCTCCTGGAGACCTTCGTCCCCGAGGCCGTGGGCCGGATCCTGGCCGCGACCGGCCATCGTCATCTGGGGCTCTCCGGCGGCATCTTCGCCAATGTGCGTCTGAACCAGCGTCTGGCGGAGGAGATGCCGGTCGACGAGGTCTTCGTCTATCCGGCCATGAGCGACCAGGGCCTCGCCTGCGGCGGCGTGCTGGATTTCCTGCTGGCCCGCGACGGGCTCGATCACTGGCTGAAGCAGCGCTGGCGGCTGGAGCATCTCTATTACGGCCGAGACTTCGGCCGCACCATCGACGATCGGCTCGGTGGCGACCCCGCCTTCGCCCGCGTCTCCACGATGCCGGTGAAGACGGCTTCCGACCTGCTCGCCGCGGGCAAGATCGTCGCCATCTATACCCGGGGCATGGAATATGGGCCCCGCGCGCTCGGCGCCCGCAGCATCATGGCGGCTCCCACCGATGCCGAGATCAATCGCATCCTGAACGACCGGCTGACCCGCAGCGAGTTCATGCCCTTCGCGCCGGTCGTGGCCGCCGAGGATGCCGAGGCGGTCTTCGATCTGGGGCTGGCAACGCTCTATGCCGCGCGCTTCATGACCATCACCTGCCGGGTCCGCGAGGCCTGGCGCGCCCGCATTCCGGCCGTGGTCCATGTCGACGGTACGGCGCGTCCCCAGGTGATCGAGCGCGCGCAGAACCCGCTCTATTACGACATCCTCGCCGGCTACAAGGCGCGGACCGGCATCCCCGTTCTGGTGAACACCAGTTTCAACGTCCATGAGGAACCGATCATCAACGGCCCCGATGAATGCGCCCGGGCGCTGGCCGAGGGCCGCATCGACTATGTGGCGACCGAAGAAGGCGTCTACGGCGCTGCCTCGATCGCGACCTCGACAACCACCGGCACGTGATCGCTCAGGCCTGATCCGCACCAGGCTTCGAAGCTGCCGATCTCGACCTCCTTCAGGCGCGCCAGCCAGAGCCGCGGCAGGAAAATATAGTCGATGTGATAGGTGGGCCCGTCCTTGCGCCGGTCGCGCCAGTAATGGGTCGGCTCCAACTCGGCGCCCGGTGCTTCGCCGCGAATCTCGTGATAGGCGCTGACCAGCCCGCCGGCGGCGAGCCGCGCCACCGCATGAGCGTGATTCATCCGCCAGCCCGGCCGATCCCAGATGATGTTGTTGTTGAAATCGCCGGCGATCACGCAAGGCGCGCTCGCCAGAAATTCGCGGTAGCGCAAAAGGCCCAGGCGCAGGGGCCCATGCTGGCGCTTGCGCCTTATGCCGCCACTGAAGTTCTGGGCCCAGACCGCCAGGAGGTTGAAACTGGCGGCGCCCTCGACCGTGACGGGCGCCAGGAAACGCAGGCGGGGCCGGTGGATCGGCGCGAGCGCGACGCGATGGCCGTTGAAGCCAAAGACCGCAAGCCCCTTGTTGGGATTCTCGCCGACCCAGACGGGGCTGCTCGACAGGCCTGACAGATCCAGGCGCTCGGCAAGACGCGCCGGCTCGGCGCATTCGGCGATCACCGCCACATCGGGCTTAAGGGCCTGCAGCGCCGCGAACTTGCGGTGCAGGGCCATGGCGCAATTCCAGGCGACGAGGCGCATCAGCCCCCGCTGGCCAGAGGAGGGCCGAGGGGGCGGCGGAGCCTCCCTTGCAGCAGGACATGGCCGATCACCGCGACCATCACCACCCCGCCGCCGATGAGCGCTCGGGGCGAGACCCTCTCGTCGAAAGCGAGCCAGACCCAGAGGGGTGCCAGCGGCGTCTCCAGCACGCTGATGAGTGCGGTTTCGGCGGCCGGGATCAGCCGCGAGCCGATGGTGAAGAAGGTGAGGCCCAGGCTCATCTGAACGAAGCCGAACAGGGCGAGGTGAACCAGGTCCTGCTGCCCTACGGATAGCGGCGCGGCGAAGGCCAGGCTGACCAGGGAGCCGAGGAAGTTGGAAAGACAGGCTGTGGGCAGCATGGGCACTTCCCGGTAGCGCCGGAGTGCCACCGTCATGGCCGCGATGGCGCTGGTCATGACGAAGGCGAGGATATCGCCGCTGAGCGAGTTTGCGCCGCCGCCGGCGCCGGCAACCGTCAGCGCCACGCCGGCGAAGGCGAGCAGGCTGGCGCCCAAGGTGAGCGGCGATGCCCGCTCCCGGAGCCACAGCCAGGCGATGACGGCGGCGACGAAGGGAGCGGTGGCGCAGATGATGGCGACATTGGCGACGCTGGTGAGCTTGAGCGCGGGGATGAAGGTCGTCATGCCGAGGGTCGAGAGGCAGGTGATCAGGAGGCCGGGCCAGCCCATGGCGCGAGTCACCGCGAGGGTGCGGCCGCGGTAATGCCCGACGACATAGAGGGCGATGAAGAACCCGCCGAAGATCCCGCGCCAGAACAGGATGGTCCAGGCATCGAGCGGGATGAGCCGGGTGAAGAAGCCGGCGAGGCTCCAGGCCACGGCTGCCGCCGTGACCAGCGCCATGCCCATGCGATGCTCCGCCGTCTGATGCATAGATTACCTCTCCTCCGTTCCGGGATGGGCGATGCTAGACAAGTTGTCCTGACGGCCGCTTGTCAGGAGAATTCTTGCTGCGCGAAGGCTCAGCTGGAGAGCCTGCTACCGCGCGACAACGAAATCATCCATGACCAGCGCATCGATGGCGGTCTTGCGGAAGGTGGCGATAGCGTCTGCCGGGCTGCAGACAATGGGCTCGCTGTCGTTGAAGGATGTGTTGAGGACGAGGGGGACGCCGGTCAGCGTCTGGAAATGGGAAATCAGCGCATGGAAAAGCGGGTTCAGGTCGCGATGGACGAGCTGGAGCCGGGCGCTGCCGTCTACATGCAGCACCGCTGGGATCTGGGCCCGCTTCTCCGGCCGCGCCGGGCAGGCGAAGAGCATGTAGGCGTGGCTGACCGAGGGCCGGCCGATATCGAACCAGCCGGGCGCCGCCTCGGCCAGCGCGCTGGGGGCGAAGGGTCGGAAGTCCTCGCGGTGCTTGACCTTGCGGTTCATGAAGCCGCGCATCGCCGGGTCGCGCGGATCGGCCAGGAGGGAGCGGTTGCCGAGCGCCCGCGGCCCGAACTCCATGCGGCCCTGGAACCAGGCGACGATCTTGCCCGCAGCGATCATGGCGGCCGCCTCGCGTGCCGGATCGGGCGAGCGCCGGAGGGGAAGGCCCGCCGCCTCCAGGGCCTGGGCGATCTCCGCCGCGCCGAATTCGGGGCCCATATAAGGATTGTAATCGGGGCTGGCGGTGCGCCCGCCGCTCAGCACATGGTCGAGATGGAGCGCCGCCCCGATCGCCGTGCCGGCGTCATGGGGCGCGGGCGGGATATAGAGTCGCGAGAAGGCCGAGTCTTCCTTGACGACGGTGTTGCTGACGCAATTCAGCCCCACCCCGCCGGCGATGCAGAGATCCGCGCAGCCGGTCATGGCGTGGAGTTCCTCGGCGATGCTTGTGACGGCCGCGTCGGTTGCCGCCTGCAGCGTCGCGGCGACGTCGCGGTGATGGGGGAGGATGGGCCCGCCCTCCTCGCGCCGAGGTCCGAAGAGGACCTCTAGGGGCTCGAAATCCGGGCCCCGGAAGCGGGCGACGGCGCGGTCGACGCGATAGCCGTCCGGCGTCAGGCTCATGAGATGGGCGAACTGATCGGCAAGCCGGGTGGGATCGCCATAGGCGGCAAGCCCCATGGCTTTGCTGGCATCGTATTCGGAGAAACCCAGATAGGCGCTGAGCTTCTCCCAGACGAAGCCGATAGAATGGGGGAAGAAGACCCGGCGCAGCGGCTTTATCCCAGCAGCATCGCCTAGGGCCAGGGTAGTGCAGCCGGCCTCGCCGATGCCGTCCAACACCATGATCGCCGCCTTCTCCATGCCCGAGGGGTAGAAGCTCGAGGCTGCGTGGGCGAGGTGATGGGGCAGGAATTCCAGCCGGTCGCCCAGCTGGCGTCCCAAACTGGCGTCGATGGCGGGGGCGACCAGCGCCAGCTTGCCGAGGAAGACGCGCTCGCCCGCCGCATCGCCCCAGTCGCCCGCCAGGCTGTCGGGATCGAGCTCGAACTCGCGCTGCCGCAGCGCCGGATCGAAGGAAAAGGCCACTGCATCGATATCCCGGCTCGCAAGGCCGGCGTAATCGAGGCAGAAGTGGATGCTCCGCTCCGGCAGCAGATGAGGGTTGTCGACCCGCGCCGGCTTGGCATGCTTGACGCGGGTGAAGCGCTCCTCCTCCGCGGCGGCGGCGATCCTGCCGTCGACGATGATCGCCGCAGCGGATTCGTGATAGACGGAGTTGATCCCGAGAATGCGCACGCGTCCTGCCCCCTGCCCGCCGTCAATGCCCCGCTGTGGTGCCGAAGTCGATAGGGAGGCAGGCACCGGTGATGGGCTCGAGTCCGGCGACGGCGAAGACGAACTCGGCCACTTCCTCCGCCCGGACGAAGCGGGTGCGCTCGCCCTGGGGATAGATCGCCCGCAGCTTCTGGCGGTAGCCTTCCGGATCGTCGCGCCCATAGACTGCCGCCTGCCCGGCCAGCATCGGCGTCTCCACGTCGCAGGGGCAGATGGCGTTGCAGCGGACGCCCTGGGGCGCGAGCTCGAGGGCGAGCGCCCGCGTCAGCTGCACCACGCCGCCCTTTGAGGCGCAGTAGATCGAGGCCCCCGCGCTGCCCATGAGGCCGGCGTCGGAGGCCATGTTGATGATTGCCCCGCCGGTCCTGCGCAGCTCCGGGATGGCATGGCGGCAGGCGAAGAAAGTTCCCTTGAGGTTGATGTCGAGGCAGCGGTCCCATTCCGCCTCGCCCATCTCCTCCGCCGGGCCCTCGACCCAGATGCCGGCGGAGTTCACCAGCAGGTCTAGCCGGCCGAAACGCGCTATCGTCGCTGCGACCATCGCCTCGCAGTCGGCGACCCGGGCGACATCGGCCGCAATGGGAAGCGCCCGGGCTCCGAGGGCCGCGGCCGCCGCGCTCACCCGCTCGGCGTCGAGATCGGCCAGCGCCAGGGCGGCGCCGGCCGCGGCGAAGCGCCGCGCGAAGGCCAAGCCCATGCCGCTGGCCGCACCAGTGACCAGGACGACCTTCTCTGACCAATCCATGGGGCTCATTTCCGCTCAGTAATAGCCTTCGGCCGGCCCCTTGTACTCCTGGATGGAATTGCCGCCATCGACCACGATCATCTGCCCTGTCACATAGCTGGCACCCTCGCTGGCGAGAAACGCGGCGACATGGCCGACCTCCTCGGAGGTTCCCGGCCGCCCGACGGGCGTGTTCTCGCCGGCGGTGATCTCCTCCTTGCTGGAGGAGGCGGTCGCGATCCAGCCCGGCGCCACGGCGTTGACGGTAATGCCCTTGTCGGCCACCTCCATGGCCAGCGCCCGGGTCATGCCCACCATGCCGGCCTTCGCGGTGCTGTAGCCCGTGCTGTGGGGATTGCTGACCAGGGGGCCGGTGACCGAGGCGATATGGACGATGCGGCCATAGCGCCGATCCATCATATCTGGCAGCACCGCGCGGGTGACGCGAAAGGCCGTGGTCAGATTGAGCTCGATCTTTGCGGCCCATTCGGCATCGCTGGTCAGGTGGAAGAGGGAGGAGTGGTCGGGCCGCCCGGTCTGGGTCATGCCGGCATTGTTCACCAGGATGTCAATGGCGCCGAGCCCCCTGCGGGCTTCGGCGACCAGCCGGTTGGCGGATTCTGCTTCCGTCAAATCGGCGACGACCGCGATATGGCATTTCCCACTGCCGGGCAGCTCTTCCAGGCGCTCGAAAATACGCGCCGTGGTCGAGGTGATGGCAAGCCGGGCCCCCTGGGCCGCCAGGATGCGCGCGGTGGCAAAGCCGATGCCGGCGGCGCTGCCTGCCCCCGTCACCAGGGCGACACGATCTTCGAGGCCGGTCACGCCCGATTTCCTTCACTCGATTGGAGCGGCGGAGCATGGCATGAGAGGAGGAGCAGCTTCAATCTCCGCCCGCCGAAGGCGGTGGCGGCTAGCACAATATCGTAAAATGCTCGTTAAGTGATTTTTGGTCGAATCTCACAGTTGATTGGCGCTGCCGGGCACTCGCGAGGCAAACTCCTTTCGCCTCCGGGAGAGTATTCGCGTAAAGCTTACGAGTGAAACTGCGCGGCTACCCCTGTTCGTTTGTTCAATTTTCGTCGTAAGAAACCAGTGGAGACAGACCATGACAATCGTGACCAAAACCGCCGTTCCCAACAATCGCATCAACGGTCCCAACTTCCAGCTGCACCGCGGCGCCGAGGTGACCTATCTCGATAGCGCCACGGCCCTAGCGCCGCCCCGCCACGAGGCCCTGTCCGAGGGCGATGCGAACGAGCTTACCCTTCCGGAGCTCGATGCGCTATTGGACCAGGATGCGAGGATCTACTGGCTCTACATGCGCCCGGAGGGAAGACCGATCATGACTCTCGGCCTGCTGCGCGATGCAGTAAGGGCGCTCGACCACCTCGGCCAGCTCTTCGCCGAGAGCCCCGAGGCGCCACCGGCGCGCTACACCGTTATGGCCTCGCGCATGCCGGGGATCTTCAATCTCGGTGGCGATGTGCGTCTCTTTGCCGAGCTAATCTCCGACAAGAATCGGACCATGCTCGAGAGATACGCCCGCGCCTGTATAGAGCCGCAGCACAAGCGCTCCATCAAGATGGATCTCCCGATCGTGTCGATCTCACTGGTCCAGGGCGATGCGCTGGGCGGCGGCTTCGAGTGCGCGCTGGCCGACGACCTCATCATCGCCGAGAAGAGCGCCAAGTTCGGCCTGCCGGAATGTCTGTTCAGCCTGTTTCCTGGCATGGGCGCTCTGAGCTTCCTCACCCGCAAGATCGGCGCAGCCCAAGCCGAGAAGATGGTCTTCAGCGGCAAGATCTACACCGCGGCCGAGATGCACGAGATGGGCGTGGTCGACGTGCTGGCAGAAGACGGCATGGGCGAGCAGGCGGTCTACGATTTCGTCGAGCGTAACGACCGCTCCTTCGCCTCCCGTCGGGCGGTCTATGCAGCGCGTCAGGTGATCAATCCGATCACCCGGGCCGAGCTCGACCGCATCGTCGACATGTGGGTGGATGCTGCTCTTTCTCTCGGGCCGACGGATCTCAGGGTCATGGAGCGCCTTGCCGCCGCCCAGGACCGCCGGTGGGCCGGCGTCAGCCAAGCCGCAGCCCACTAGCGGAGGCCTGCCGACCAATCCCTCTTCCCCCGGTCGCGGGGGAGGGGGCAGGGCGGCGTGGCGGAGCGCGGGCTGACTGGGAGCTATTTTGGTCGCATTCTCCCCATGCTCATCCTAGCGAAAGCCGGGATCCAGGGCCGCAAATTCCACTGGTCCCCTGGATTCCGGCCGATTGTTTGTGGGGGTGAGGTTTGAGAAAGCGAAGGCGGGCCCCGGGACGGTCGACTGCCACCGCAGCACTCGAGGGGGCACACGCGTGCCAGACTGGGCTTCAGCTCGGTCCGCGGGCAGCTTGACGCTCGCGCAGGTGCTGGCGAATAACCGACCTGAAATGCTCGAACTCCTCGTCGAGTTGGCGGGCCTTGTGCGCTGCCTGCTGCTCGACCTCGTGGCGCGGCGCATGGCAGAAGAAGGAGCAGATCTTCTGGACCCGCCGTGCGCCCACATGGGCCGCACTGCTGCGCATCGCATGCGCGTAGTCGCGCATTTCGCGCAGGTTTCGGTCGGCGACCGCGCCGCGCAGATGGTTGAGCGTCACCTCTGATTCCGCTAGGAACGCGTCGATGACCTCCTCGAGGAAGGCACCGCCTGGGTCGATCGCCTCGAGATCGGCGAGGGATTGCGGCGCCACCACCGGCTCGTTATCCGCCTGCTGGAAGCGCGGATGGCTGGTGATCTCTGCGACCGCTGCCGTCGGCTCCGCCGGCGCTGCGGCCGCGAGCTCGTCGATCACCTCCAGAAGCCGCGCCGCCTCGACGGGCTTCGTAATGTAGGCGTCCATTCCCGCTTCTTCGCAGAGGCGGCGGGTCTCCATCGTCGCATCGGCCGTCAGCGCCACGATCGGGAGACGCGCGTCCGCCAGATGGGTCGCGCGATAGATCTTGGCCACATCCAGGCCGCTTGCGCCCGGCATGTTGACGTCCATGAGCACGATGTCGAAGCGGCTGGTCTCCAGCGCGTCGAGAGCCTGGTCGCCGTTCTCCGCCAGCCTGTACTGATGCCCGGCGCGCTCCAGGATGCGCGCGGTCACCTTGCGATTGACCGGATTGTCCTCGGCCACCAGCACCGAGAGCCGCCGACGCTGACGTGTCATCGCCGAATGGCGGGCCTTCTCGGCGAGCGCATCGCGGCGCGCGGTGTCGAAGCCGCGCAGCGCATGGGCGGCGCCGGAGAGCGCGGCCTCCCCGATGGGCAGGTCGAGAATCAGAAGGAACTCCCGTTCCTGCTCCGCCGTCTCCTCGGGTGGGGCGGGGAACTCGCGCAGCAGGACCGGGGCGAAATCGGCGTCCGGCTGCAGGCGCTTCAGCTCCTCCAGGAAGCCGGTCGGCGCCTGGGGTAGCGCCCGGATGTCGAGCATCACCGGATGGTAGCGGTGGCCGGCATCGCGCCGCGCCGCGATCGCCCGACGCAGCTCCGCCAGCCCGGCGGCCTCGACCAGCGCGTAGCCGTCGGAAGCAAGGCGGGGGCGCAGGCCATGGGCGAGCGCCGCGTCGCGAGTGAGCAGGACGAGTTCGAAGGGCTCCCCGGTCTCCG
>DATFRE010000179.1:0-4430 GCA_035263545.1 Dongiaceae bacterium | reverse complement strand
CCGAAGCCGGGAATGGTGAAGATCTGTTCCGTGAGCACCGCGCCAGCCAGCAACTCGCCAAAGAGGAGAGCGCCAATGGTGATGATCGGCAGCATGGCGTTGCGAAAGCTGTGCTGCAGGATGACGGAACTCTCCGGCAGGCCCTTGGCGCGGGCGGTGCGGATATAGTCCGAGTTGAGGACGCTCAGCATGGACGACCGGGTGTGGCGCATCAGCGTCGCGGCAAGCGCGTTTCCGAGAACGAAGGCGGGCATGATCATCGTCCGCAACGAGCGGAGCGGATCGTCGAAGATCGGTTCGTAGCCGGAGGCGGGGAGCCATCTCAGCTGCACCGAGACCAGCAGGATTAGCATGATGCCGAGCCAGAAATTGGGGATCGACAATCCGGAGAGCGCGACGAGGTTGGCGACATAGTCGAGCACCGTGTTCTTGTGCGTCGCGGCCAGGATTCCCATCGGAACGCCGATCAGGAAGGCGATCACGATCGCCATGATGGCGAGCTGGATCGTGGCGGGAAGCTTCTGCGCGATGAGATGCAGGACCGGCTGATTGGTGCGCAGCGAGATGCCGAGGTCGCCCTGCACCGCCGCCCCCAGCCACGCCACGTATTGCACGGGCAGCGGATCGTTGAGCCGATATCTTTCGCGCAGATAGGCGATCGTCTGCGGATCCCGCTCCTCGCCCGCCATCACCAGGATGGGGTCCCCCGGCAGCAGCTTCTGCAGCGAAAAGACGAAGACCGAAATGATCAGGATCGTCGGTATTGCGAGCAGCAGCCGTTTGACGATGTAGGCGTACATGGGCTTTCCGATGCGAAGATGCGGCGCCGGTTATCCGGCGCCGCATCCTGGAGCCTTCAGCCTTCCTTCTTGACGCCCACCAAGCGGATCATTCCGTCGGGAGACGGGACGAAGCCGGTGATGGATTTCTTATAGGCCCAGATCCAGCTCTGATGACCGATATAGATGATCGGCAGATCCTGGGAGAGGATCGCGTTCGCGGCGTCGTACTTCTGCTTGCGCACGGCATTGTCCGTCGTCAGGCGCGCCTCGTCGAGCAGCTCGTCGACTTCCGGGTTGCAGTACTTCATGTCATTGAGGCCGCCCTTGCAGGTCACGAACAGGTGGATGTCGCCATCGGGATCGACCCGGCCCGACCAGTCTGTCCGGGCGATCTGATAGTTGCCGGCAGTCTCCTGGTCGAGAAGCGTGGCGAATTCCATCGTTTTCAGGGTCACGTCGAAACCGGCTTCCGCGACCATCGCCTGGATCATCTGCATGACCTGCGTGACGATCGGAGAATTGTCGAGGCTCATTTCGACCTGCAGGCGATCCACGCCCGCTTCCTTCATCAGCGCCTTGGCCTTTTCGATGTTCCTCGCCTCGACCGGGTTGCTCTTGTCGTACCATGGGCCGTTCGGCGGGAAGGGCTGGTTACCCGCGACCGCCGTTCCTTCGAACGCCACCTTGGCGATGGCATCGCGGTCGATCGCCAATGAAAAGGCCTGGCGCAGGCGCTTGTCCTTGCCGAGCGGATTGTCGGCCCGGGGGCCGTTCCCCACATTGACATACATCGACATGTAGCCGAGCCCGACGATGTCCGCGAGGGTGAGATTCGAATTCCCCTTCACTGTGGCAACGTCGCTGGGCGCCACACGCTCGATCAGGTCGAGGTCGCCGGATTGGAGGTTGGCCAGGCGCACGGCCGAATCGGGGATCGGCAGATAGGTGATCTTGTCGAGGAAGACCTTGTCCTTGTTCCAGTAGTCCTGAAATTTCTCCAGCACGATCTTGTCGTTCTGCACGCGCTCGACGAATTTGAAGGGGCCGGCGCAGACCGGCTTGCTGCCGAATTTGGCGCCGAGCTCCTTGGCCGCGGCCGGTGAAACGATCATTCCGGCGCGATCCGACAATTGCGCAAGCAAACTCGCATCCGGGCTCTTGAGCGTGAACTGAACCGTGGACGGATCGATTGCCTCGACCTTCGCGACCGAAGCCAGCTCGCTCTTCCGGCGCGATTCCGGCATCGTCATGTTGCGCTCGATGGTCGCGACCACGGCATCGGCGTTGAAGTCCGTGCCGTCATGGAATTTCACGCCCTGGCGCAGCTTCATCGTCAGCTGCTTGCCGTCGTCGGACCACTTCCACTCGGTCGCCAGCTGCGGCACGAATTTGAGATCGGGCGTTATGTCGACCAGCTTGTCGCAGAGCGCGGTGTAGACGATGCGTCCGACGAAGGTCCGCGATTGCGCCGGATCGAGGACGTCGGGATCTTCCTGCAAGCCGATCTTCAATTCGGCGGCGAAGGCCGGCACTGCCAGCATGAAGGTGGCGGCCAGCGCGGCGATCAGTCCTTTCTTCATGGCTGAAGTTCCTTCCCTGGTCAGGGCGCCGGCGGGAACTGAAGACGGCCGCTCAGCGCTTCTCGCTATTGCGTTCGCTGATTTTCAGTTGAGCAAGTTCAGTGCAAAAGGCGGCGACCGTCAAACTGAAGTTTCGCTCGGCACGCTTGAAACCATCGGCGAAATTGGCTTCACGCCGAGGAATGCCCGCAGGCATGAGGCGATCTCATGCGGCCTGCCATGCCGCAGGCTTCCTGATCCGACTCAGCGCGTCAATCTCCACTCACTTGGGTGTGGGGAACATCTGCACCTTCTGCCGCGACAGCTCCCCATGTTCGACGATGAGTGGAACCACCACACGAAAGGCAGAATTTTCACCACAGAGACACAGAGAGGGCGAGCCTAACGCCGCTCCCCGGCGCCGCCTTCGCCTCCTTGAATCTTCTGGCTTCGCCGAAGGCGAAGCCAAGCTCCTCTCTCTATCTGTGCCTTCTCTGTGTCTCTGTGGTGAATCTTTCTCCCCTTGACGGATACGCTGATTTACGTATAATATGTATATTTACGTTGACGGGGCAGAGGCTCCTGCAGATTCCCTGCAGAAGCAGGCAAGGCTGCCGGTGGCGTGCCCGACTCGGGGCGCAAACGCGAGTTGCGGCACGAGCTGAGTAACAGACCGCAAGCGGAAGCCATGGCGATGGCGTTGAAAAATGTTGAAAAATATGGTGCCCCGAGTCGGATTTGAACCAACGGCCTACCGCTTACGAAGCGGTTGCTCTACCGCTGAGCTATCGGGGCACTGTCGACCGCTTTGAACGATGGGAAGGGCCTGTCGCGGGCGCGCCGGAAGCTAGTTCACCCGGCGGGCGGCGTCAACGGGCGCGGTTGCGGGCGCGCTGCCCGAGGCGCCGGGCGGCGGCGTAGCCGGCCGGCTGGCGATGGCAGGCGCGCTCGCCGCTGGCGTCGCGGCGCTGCTCGCCGGGGCCTGCAAGGCGCCGGCCACCGGCACCGGGGCGAGGGCGACGGGAGCAGCCGCCCGCGGCGGGGCCTGCCAGGCGAGACTGTCGAAGGCGCGGCAATGGGGGCAATTGGCCTGCCAGGCTTGAGCCAGCGTGCCGCAGCGCCCGCAGCGCCAGCCGGGCTCGGGATCGGCCTCCGCCGCCGCCGTCAGCCAGCGCCGCAACGCCGCGGCATCGCCGCGATCGGCCTCGGCGAGGCGTGCCATCAGGCGGGCGAGGCGCGGGCTCGGGCGGTCATGCTCCGCCTCGGCGACGAATTCCAGATCCTTGCGCGCCTCGGCCCAGAGCCCGGCGGCAATCGCACATTCCGCCAAAGCGAGCAGGCTCTCGCGATGGCGCGGCGCCAGAGCGCCCAGCCGCTCGAAGCGCCGGTAGCGGGCGATGGGCGCCTCCTCCGGCGCAAGGGCCGCATAGGCGGCCGCGAGATCGGGATGGGGGCCCATGGACCAGTCCTGCTCGATCACCTTCGCCGCCTCGCGCTCGCGGCCGGCCGCGGTCAGGATGCGGGCGAGCTGAACTCGCGCCGGCACCAGATCCGGGGCGAGCTTCACGGCCTCGCGCGCTGCCGGCAGGCCATGGAGGGGAGGCTCGGTGCGGGCCCGCTCGGTCAGCAGCACCGCGCGCTTGCGCCGGGCCTCGGCCTCGGGCAGCGCCTTCAGCTTCGCGGCCTGGAAGAGGAGCGGCGCGGCCTCGGCCCAATCCCCCGCCTCGAGATGGAGGTCGAGGAGCGTGGCGACAGCCCAGCCGGTCTTCGGCCGCTCCTCGTAGGCGCGGCGCGCCAGCGACAGCGCCTCCGTCCGGTCACCGGCCTTCAAGGCCTGCATCAGCAAGCCGCGCAGGCCGAGAAAGGCGGTCTCAGGCCGCTCGAGCATGGCGGTGAAATAGCGCCGCGCCGCCGTCTCATCGCCGCCGAGCTGGGCGGTCTGGGCAGCGAGAAGGAGGATCAGCGGGGGGTCATCCAGCAGGCTGTTGGCGAGCCGGGCCTGGCGGCGCGCCTCCACCGCATCGCCCGCGGCGACCGCCGCCATGCCCTGGCTCAGAGCACGATATCCCTGGCGGCGCTTGCGCTCGGC
>DATFRE010000178.1:0-4506 GCA_035263545.1 Dongiaceae bacterium | reverse complement strand
AAGGGCGTACCCTCCTTCAACAACCTGCTGCGGGATTGTCGCATCAAGGAGCTGGTGCCGATGGATTTCGCCCGGCATGCCGAGGCCATGGGCGCCATCGCCGAGCATGTCCGCTCCCTCGCCGATCTGGAGCGCGCGCTTCAGCGCGCCAAGGCGGCCGACAGGACATCGGTCATCGTGATCGATACCGATCCCAATGACTGGACGCCCGGTGATGCCTGGTGGGATGTCGGGGTCCCGGCAACCTCGCCGCGGGAGAGCGTGCGCAAGGCCGCGGCCGATCACGCCGCGGGCAAGCAGAAGCAGCGTCTCGGCGTCTGAGGGGCCATCATGAAGATCCGCCTCGGCATCGCCCCCATCGCCTGGACGAATAACGACCTGCCGCAGCTCGGCGGCGAGACGAGCCTCGAGACCTGCCTCGCCGAGAGCCGGCAGGCCGGCTTCTCCGGCACGGAGACCGGCGTCAAGTTTCCCATGGATCCGGTGATCCTGGCTCCGATCCTGGCGAAGCACGAGCTGGCGCTCGTCTCCGGCTGGTTCTCCGGCGAGATCCTGGAGCGGTCGCTCATCGAGGAGAAGGAGCGCATCGCCAGTCAGATGGCGACCTTCCGCAGCCTCGGCGCGCCGGTCCTGGTCTATGCCGAGACCACGGGGACCGTGCAGTCGAAGATCGACACACCTCTCTCGCGCCGCCCGCGATTGGCCGACGCCGACTTCCCCGCCTATGGCCGCAGGCTGACGCAGCTCGCCGAATGGATGGCGGGCGAGGGCGTGCCCATGGCCTTCCATCATCACATGGGTACGGTCGTCGAGAACCAGCGCGAGATCGATCTGCTGATGGCCCATACCGGCGAGGCGGTCGGCCTGCTGCTCGATACCGGCCATCTCGTCTATGCCGGCGCCGATGTCCAGGAGGTGACCCGACATCACGGCGGGCGCATCGTCCATGTCCATTGCAAGGACATCCGGCCCGAGGTGCTGCGCCGGGCGCGCCAGCGGGATCTTTCCTTTCTCGCGGCGATCCTGGAGGGTGTCTTCACCGTGCCCGGTGACGGCTTCATCGACTACTACGCCTTCGCGCGGCTTCTGGCGGAACGGAAATATGAGGGCTGGGTCGTGGTCGAGGCGGAGCAGGACCCTGCCAAGGCGCCGCCTGGCGTCTACTCCGCCATGGGCCGCCGGCATCTGGCCGAGGCCTTCGGCGCCGCCGGCTTTACCATTTCGGAGTGATCGGCCATGGAATCCCACAGCCTCGACAAGCTTTCCCTCGCCCGTAAGATCGGCGTCGTCACCGGCGGCACCCAGGGGCTGGGAGAGGCGATCGCTCATGTCTTCGCCGATCGGGGTGCCGCGGGCCTCGTCATCTGCGGGCGCAACCAGACCAATGGCGCAAGGGTGAAGGCCGCCCTCGAGGCCAAGGGGGCGAAGACGGTCTATGTTCCGGCCGATCTCGCGAAGATCGAGGATTGCCGGGCGGTCATCGCGGCTGCTGAGAGCGCCTTCGGCCGCGTCGATGCGCTGGTCAATGCCGCCGCGCTCACCGATCGCGGGACCATCTGGGATACGAGCCCCGAGCTTTTCGACAGCATGATGGCGATCAATCTGCGCGCGCCTTTCTTCCTCATCCAGGAGGCCGCGACCCTGATGCGCCGCCAGGGAATCAAGGGCTCCATCGTCAACATCATCTCCATGTCCGGCCATGGCGGGCAGCCCTTCATCACCGCATACTGCGCCTCGAAGGGCGCGCTCATCACGCTCACTAAGAACGTCGCCTTCGGCGTGATGCGCCATGGCATCCGGGTCAATGGACTTTGCATCGGCTGGATGGACACGCCCGGCGAGGACCGGATCATGCGCACCTATCACGGGGCGGTGGATGGCTGGCGGGAGGCGGCGGAAGCGACGCAGCCCACCGGCCGCCTGCTGAAGCCTGCGGAAGCGGCCCGGGCGGTCGCCTTCCTCGCCAGCGAGGAATCGGGAATGATGACCGGCTCCATCATCGATTTCGACCAGTCGGTCAGCGGCTGCTATGAGGCGCCGCCGCAGCCCGCGCCGCTCGCTGGATGAGGCGAGAACGGCGCTAAGCTGCCTCGGGCGGGGCGTTTGCTGCGCGGGGCAAGCCGGGGACATGCGCGTCCGGCTCGGCGGCATGCGGCTGGCCGATCAGCCACCCGCCGAGGATTCCGTTGGTACGGAATGCCACCTTCGATACCGCGCGCAAGGCGGAGAGCCGCCGCGCGATTCGTTCGGCGCCACCGTCGTGCAGCCGCCCCAGGCGAAGCTCGATATATTGGCGCGCATCGGGACGCCAATGCACCTTGAGCGCCTGCGGGGCGATCCCGGCATCCGCCAGCGCACGCAGGACGGCGGGAAGTATGTCCTCGCTGCTTGCCGCGGAGATCAGAAGATCGGAAGACTCGACGCCGCCGCCGGTTAACCGGGCGGCGGTCAGAGCCCATTCGATGACCGGTTCGTCGGCCAGGCGCGGCCATGCCCTGCGGTAGATCTCGCCGAGCCAATTGGCGAAGAGAAGATGGGCGAAAGGCTGCCAGACATTCACCGGCATGCGCCGGGGATCATCGCCGGGAAAATAGCTCTGGGGCATGCCGACGGGCTTGTCGGCCGACCGGTCGCGAAGATATTCCTCACGCAGGGTTTCCGCGTCGTACTCCAGGTGATTGAACATGTAGACGGTGCGATTGCGATCCCCGACCAGGCAAAGCCCCGAATCCGGGGAGGCTGCAAGCACCGTGAATCCCGCCTCGGCCGGCAGATCGGCCGCGCGGACCTCGGTGTGCCGCGACACCGGCACGGGGAATTCCTCTCCGAAGCCCCTGAGTAAAGCTGCGCCCGGGCTCGTGATGCGCTGGCGGAAGATGCCAAACTTCTTCTCCGGCAGGCCGTGCTTTGGAACTCCGTGGAAGTGACGGAGTGCCGCCTGGGCCGCCCAGCACAGATAGAGGCTGCCCATCCCGCGAGACCGCGCCCAGTCGAAGATGGCGCAGAGATCGGACCAATAGGTGACCTCCTCGAAAGGCAGCGTCTCGATCGGCGCGCCAGTCACGATGAGGGCATGAAACTCCTCATGCCGGATTTTCGACCAGGACTGGTAAAGCGCAAGATGATCGACCGGCGTCGAGCGCGACCGGTAGCTATCGGGCAGGCAAAGGACGAGCTCGACCGGGATCGAAGTTGCGCCCACCAGGCGGGCGATTTGCGTCTCCGTCACGGCCTTGCTCGGCATGAGGTTCACGAGGCAGAGGCGCAGAGGACGGAGGCCGCTGCCGCCGAGTTCCTCGCGGCTCAAGACCTCGATGCCTTCTGCCAGAAGTGCCCGCCTTGCCGGCAGCCCGGCGGGAAGCGTGATGGACATGGTCTATTCTCCAGACAATGGACGAAGCGCCGGACGGGGCGGGCGGCCCCGTCCGGCTGCCTCGGTCAGGCGGCCACGGGAACCTTCAGAGAGACCGCCAGGGCCTGGTCGAGATCGGCCAGGATGTCGTCGATATGCTCGATGCCCACGGAGAGACGGACATAGCCGTCCGTCACGCCGGTCGCCGCCTGCTCCTCCGGCGTGAGCTGTGAATGCGTCGTCGTGGCCGGGTGGATCGCCAGGCTCCGGGCATCGCCGATATTGGCGACGTGGTAGTGCATCTGGAGCGCGTCGATGAACCGCCGGCCCGCCTCCAGCCCGCCCTTCAGCTCGAAGCCGACGAGCCCGCCATAGCCGCCCTGGAGGTGGGTATCTGCCCGGCGCTTCTGCACCGGATCCTTATGCAGGCCGGGATAGATGACCTTGGTCACCTCGGACCGGCGGGCCAGGTGGCGCGCCACCGCCTCGGCATTCCGGCAATGCTCACGCATGCGCAGCGCCAAGGTCTCGAGGCCCTGGATGAACTGGAAGGCATTGAAGGGGCTCATCGAGGCGCCGAGATCTCGCTGCAGGGTCACCCGTGCCTTCAGGATGTAGGCGATCGGCCCCAGCGGCTTGGATGCCTCCGTCCAGACGGCCCCGTGATAGCTGGGATCCGGCTGGTTGAGGCTCGGGAATCGCGCCGCGTGCTGGGCCCAATCGAAATTGCCGCCATCGACGATGACGCCGCCGATCGAGGTCCCATGACCGCCGATATACTTGGTCAGGGAATAGACGACGATCGCGGCGCCGTGCTGGAAGGGCCGGCAAATGAGGGGTGCGGCCGTATTGTCCATGATCAACGGCACACCGAGCTTGCGCCCGATCTTGGCCACTTCCGCGATCGGGAAGACCGCCAGCTTCGGATTGGGCAGGGTCTCGGCATAATAGGCGCGGGTCCTGTCGTCGGTCGCACGGCGGAAGGCGTCGGGGTCGACCGGATCGACGAAGCGCACCTCGATCCCCATGGTCCGGAAGGTGTTGGCGAAGAGATTCCAGGTGCCGCCATAGAGGTCCGTGGAGCTCACGATGTTGTCGCCGGCCTGGGCGATGTTCTGCAGGGCGATGGCCGAGGCGGCCTGGCCGGAGCTGAC
>DATFRE010000177.1:0-20839 GCA_035263545.1 Dongiaceae bacterium | reverse complement strand
AGCCCGATGTCCGCCGAAGCCACGGTGGTGCGCAACTATCTCGACTGGCTCCTTGGCATTCCCTGGAACAAGCCGACCAAGGTGAAGAACGACATCCGGGCGGCGCAGAAAGTGCTGAACGACGACCACTACGGTCTCGAGAAGGTGAAGGAGCGCATCCTCGAATATCTCGCCGTGCAGCAGCGCATGAAGAAGGTGAAGGGCCCGATCCTTTGCCTGGTCGGCGCGCCCGGCGTCGGCAAGACCTCGCTCGGCAAGTCGATCGCGCGCGCCACGGGCCGCAATTTCGTGCGCATGTCGCTCGGCGGCGTGCGCGACGAGGCGGAGATCCGGGGTCACCGGCGCACCTATATCGGCTCGATGCCCGGAAAGGTGCTCCAGGGCATGAAGAAGGCCAAGTCCTCGAACCCGCTGTTCCTGCTGGACGAGATCGACAAGCTCGGCGCCGATTGGCGGGGCGATCCCTCCTCGGCCCTGCTGGAGGTCCTGGATCCGGAGCAGAACTCGACCTTCAACGACCATTATCTCGAGGTCGACTACGATCTCTCCGACGTGATGTTCGTCACCACGGCGAACACGCTGCGCATGCCCCAGCCCCTCATGGACCGCATGGAGATCATCCGCATCCCCGGCTATACCGAGGATGAGAAGATCGCCATCGCCAAGCGCCATCTGCTGCCCAAGCTGTTCAAGGAGCATGGGCTGAAGCAGGGCGAGTGGCATGTGACCGACGAGGCGCTGCGCGACCTGATCCGCTACTACACCCGCGAGGCGGGGGTTCGCAGTTTGGAGCGCGAGCTCGCCAACCTGGCGCGCAAGGCGATCAAGGATATTCTGATGAAGGGGCTGAAGCGGGTCACCGTCAGCCCGCGCAACCTGGAGAAATATGCCGGCGTGCGCCGCTTCCGCTACGGCGAGGCGGAGCAGAAGGATCTGGTCGGCGTGGTCACCGGGCTCGCCTGGACCGAGGTCGGCGGCGAGATTCTCTCCATCGAGGCCGTGACTCTTCCCGGCAAGGGCAAGGTCATCACCACCGGCAAGCTGGGCGAGGTGATGCGGGAATCCGTGCAGGCGGCCGAAAGCTACGTCAAGTCGCGAGCCACCGATTTCGGCATCAAGCCGACGGTCTTCGAGCGCAAGGATATCCATGTCCATGTGCCCGAGGGGGCCACGCCCAAGGACGGCCCCTCCGCCGGTGTCGCGATGATCACCTCGATCGTCTCTGTTCTGACCGGCATTCCGGTGCGCCGCGACGTCGCCATGACCGGCGAGATGACGCTGCGCGGCCGTGTGCTGCCGATCGGCGGCCTCAAGGAGAAGCTCCTGGCCGCACTGCGCGCGGGCGTCACCACCGTGCTGATCCCGGAAGAGAACGAGAAGGATCTGGCCGAGATCCCCGACAATGTGAAGAAGGGGTTAAAGATCCTTCCCATGGCAACGGCCGATGAAGTGCTGAAGGAAGCGCTGGCTCAGCCTCTCACACCCATCGAATGGGCCGAGCCGGCGGAGACGCCGGCGCCGGTCGGCGAGCCGCCGCGCGAAGGTGTGGTGACCCACTGATCCGTTGCGCACCGCGGGATGGAAGCCATCCCGCGGTCGCGCTTCGCGGCAATTTTTGGCCGGTTTTTACCGGCGATCTCTTGGGGATAAGCCGAGTCGAGCAATTGACGGGCCTTGAAGGCACGATCTACACTTTCTCGCATCAGCCGGTTATTCGTGGCTCAGCGCTTTCCTCATCTCCATGCGCAAGGGGGGTTGCAACGTGAACAAGAACGAACTCATCTCTGTTGTCGCCGAGAGGGCTGGTCTTTCGAAGACGGACGCGACGAAGGCAGTCGATGCTGTGTTCGAAGGCATCGAGGCGGCACTGAAGAAGCACGGCGAATTTCGCAATGTCGGCTTCGGCACCTTCCATGTGGTGAAGCGGAGCGCCTCCGTGGGCCGCAACCCGCGCACGGGCGAGGAGATCAACATCCCCGAATCGAAGCAGGTGAAGTTCAAGGCCGGCGCAGGTCTCAAGGCCTCCGTTAACTGACAGCGCATTGCCTCCGAGTTTCACCGGCCGCCTCCCGCGGGGGCGGCCGGTTGCGTTTTGAGGCTCCCTCAGGCATTTGATAGTCTCCCTTCGCGAGATGGGCGATTAGCTCAGCGGTAGAGCATCTCGTTTACACCGAGAGGGTCGGCGGTTCGAATCCGTCATCGCCCACCAGCCTTCGCTCGCGCAGCGGGCGAAGGCTGCCGCGCCGGAGCCCGCAGGGCGAAGGCGGGCTTTTGCCTCCCGCGAGCTACGGCTCGGCAAGCCAGGGTGCCAAAATGGTCTACGTGTACATCCTGCAGAGCTTCGCGCACCCCGGCCGGTATTATATCGGGATCACCGCCGATCTGCGTACCCGGCTGCGGAAGCACAATGCTGGCAGCGTGGCTCACACATCGAAATATGCCCCATGGGCCATCAAGACCTATGTCGCATTTTCGGACGAGGGCCAGGCGTTCGCCTTTGAGAAATACCTGAAGTCGGCTTCGGGAAGGGCCTTCGCCAAGAGGAGGCTTTGACGAGCCGATAGAACGGAATTCCCCCCTCTTTGCTTGACAGGGGTGTGACGGCGGCTTACATGAAGCCGCCCTTTGGGGCGGTGCCCTGCGGGGGCGTAGCTCAGTTGGTTAGAGCGCCGGCCTGTCACGCCGGAGGCCGCGGGTTCAAGTCCCGTCGCTCCCGCCATATTCCTTTCATGATTCAAAGCCTTGGAATTCGGTTCTCGGGCCGTCTTTGGGCTTTTTTTGCCGGAACGACCCGCCTATAGTGGCGGCGCTTTTCGAGGCTGCGGGGGCTGTCGGCGGGAAGCATCAATCCGCGCACGGGATGCCTTGGCCATGAATGATGTGCTGCGCGAGTACCTGCCAATCTTGATCTTCCTCGTGATCGCGGTGGGCCTGACCGGCTTGATGATCGGCGCCTCCTTGGTGGCGGCGCGCCAGAACCCGGATTCCGAGAAGCTGTCACCCTATGAATGCGGTTTCGAGGCCTTCGACGATGCCCGCCGGCGCTTCGACGTCCGCTTCTATTTGGTCTCGATCCTCTTCATCATCTTCGACCTCGAGGTCGCCTTCCTGTTTCCCTGGGCGGTGACCCTGGGCAAGATCGGCATCTTCGGATTCTGGTCGATGATGGGCTTTCTTGCGCTGCTCACCATCGGCTTTATCTATGAATGGAAGAAGGGAGCCCTCGAATGGGAGTGAGCGGACCCCTGCCGCCCGGCGCGGCCCAGGATGCGGTGCTGAAAGCCGTCACCGACGAGATCTCCGACCGGGGCTTCGTCGTCGCCCAGATCGACAAGGTTGTGACTTGGGCGCAGACCGGCTCACTCTGGCCGATGACCTTCGGCCTGGCCTGCTGCGCCGTCGAGATGATGCACAGCTATATGTCGCGCTACGACCTCGACCGCTTCGGCGTGGTCCCGCGCGGCAGCCCGCGTCAATCCGACGTCATGATCGTCGCCGGCACGCTCTGCAACAAGATGGCGCCGGCGCTGCGCAAGGTCTACGACCAGATGGCCGAGCCCCGCTGGGTGATCTCCATGGGCTCCTGCGCCAATGGCGGCGGCTACTACCACTACTCCTACTCCGTGGTCCGCGGATGCGACCGCATCGTGCCCGTGGACATCTATGTCCCTGGCTGCCCGCCGACGGCAGAGGCGCTGGTGTACGGCATTCTGCAGCTGCAGAAGAAGATCCGCCGAACAAGCACGATCGCCCGCTAAGGACCGGAGCATCGAGATGACGGAAGCGCTGCAGGAGCTTGGCGGGTATGTCACGGCGCAGACCGGCGCCCATGTCGCCAAGAGTGAGATCGTTCGCGGCGAGCTCATCCTGTGGACGACGCCCGAATCGCTCCTGCCGCTGCTCAAATTCCTGCGCGACGATACCCGCTGCCGCTTCCGGACTCTGGTCGATATCTGCGGCGTCGACTACCCCGAACGCGCGCAGCGCTTCGAGGTCGTCTACAACCTGCTCAGCATCTACAAGAATCATCGGGTGCGGGTGAAGCTCGCGGCGGATGAATCGACCGCGGTCCCCTCGGCATCGGGTCTCTTCAGCACCGCCGGCTGGTTCGAGCGCGAGGCTTGGGATCTCTTCGGCATCTTCTTCGCCGGCAACGCCGATCTGCGCCGCATTCTCACCGATTACGGTTTCGAGGGGCATCCGATGCGCAAGGATTTCCCTCTGACCGGCTATGTCGAGCTCCGCTATGACGAGGAGCAGAAGCGGGTCATCTATGACAAGGTCAAGCTGACCCAGGATTTCCGGACCTTCGATTTCATGAGCCCCTGGGAAGGCATGCTGCACCTGCCCGGCGACGAGAAGGCGGAGAAGAAGGGCTGATGGCCGAGACCCAGATCAAGCCGATGACCATGAACTTTGGGCCGCAGCATCCTGCGGCCCATGGGGTCCTGCGCATGGTCATGGAGATGGACGGCGAAGTCATCCAGCGCCTCGACCCCCATATCGGGCTGCTCCACCGCGGTACCGAGAAGCTGATCGAGTACAAGACCTATCTGCAGGCGATTCCCTATTTCGATCGCCTCGACTACGTCTCGCCGATGTGCCAGGAGCATGCCTTCGTGACCGCCGTCGAGAAGCTCATGGGTCTCGAGGTCCCGGCGCGCGCCCTCTACATTCGTACGCTGTTCGACGAGATCACCCGCGTCCTGAACCACGTGATGGCGATCGCGGCCTACGCGTCGGATGTCGGCGCGATCACGCCCTTCCTCTGGTCCTTCGAGGAGCGTGAGCTGCTGATGGAGTTCTATGAGCGGGTTTCGGGCGCCCGGCTGCATGCCGCCTACTATCGTGTTGGGGGCGTGCATCAGGACCTGCCGGCGGGACTCCTCGATGACATTGCCGCCTGGGCCAATCGCTTCCCGAAGGTGATCGACGATATCGACAACCTCCTGACCGAGAACCGCATCTTCAAGCAGCGCCTGATCGATATCGGCGTGGTCTCCCTCGAGGACGCGCTGGACTGGGGCTTCACGGGCCCGATGCTCAGGGCCTCGGGTGCGGCCTGGGACCTGCGCAAGGCGCAGCCCTATGCTGCCTATGACAAGGTCAAGTTCGACATCCCCATCGGAAAGAATGGCGACAGCTACGATCGCTATCTCGTCCGCATGGAGGAGATGCGCCAGAGCATCCGGATCATCAAGCAATGCGTCGAGCAGATGCCCGACGGCCCCCATGTCGTCATGGACCATAAGGTGACGCCGCCGACCCGCGCCCAGGCGAAGCGGTCGATGGAAGCCCTCATCCATCATTTCAAGCTCTATACCGAGGGCTTCCACGTGCCGCCCGGGGAGACCTATACCGCCATCGAGGCGCCCAAGGGCGAGTTCGGCGTCTATCTCGTCTCCGACGGCACCAACCGGCCCTATCGCTGCAAGATCCGCTCGCCCAGCTTCGCCCATCTCCAGTCCATGGATTACCTCAGCCGCGGCCACATGCTGGCGGATTCCGTGGCGATCCTGGGCTCCATGGACATCGTCTTCGGCGAGATCGACCGATGAGTGACAGCTTTATCTTCACGCCTGAGAACAAGGCGCTGGCCGACAAGCACATCGCCAAATATCCGCCGGGCCGGCAGGCGAGCGCGGTGCTGCCGCTGCTCGATATCGCCCAGCGGCAGATGGGCGGCTGGCTGCCGCGCGCGGCCATGGATCATGTGGCCGAGATTCTCGAGATGGCGCCGATCCGGGTCTACGAAATCGGAACCTTCTATTCCATGTTCAATCTGAAGCCCGTGGGGCGTCATCTGATTCAGATCTGCCGCACGACGCCCTGCTGGCTGCGCGGCTCGGATCAGCTGACCGAGGCCTGCATGGCGAAGCTCGGCATCGGCCTCAAGGAGACGACCGCCGACGGCAAGTTCACCCTGACGGAGGTGGAGTGCCTGGGCGCCTGCGCCAATGCGCCGATGGTGCAGATCAACGACGACTACTACGAGGATCTCGACGCGGCGAAGATGGAGAGCCTTCTGGAGGCCCTGGCGCGGGGCGAGAAGCCGAAGACGGGCTCCCAGATCGGCCGCCAGGGCTCCGCCCCGGAGGGCGGACCGACGACCCTCCTCGAGTTCGCGGAAAAGAAATAGGCGGAGCCATGCTGCAGGACAGCGATCGCATCTTCCGCAATCTCTACGGGCTCCAGGACTGGCACCTCGAAGGCGCGCGCAAACGCGGCCTTTGGGACAATACCAAGGCGCTCCTCGAGCGCGGGCGCGAAGCGATCGTCGACGAGATCAAGAAGTCGGACCTCCGCGGGCGCGGCGGGGCGGGTTTCCCGACGGGCTTGAAATGGTCCTTCATGCCCAAGCAGTCGGACGGGCGGCCGGCCTATCTCGTGGTCAATGCCGACGAATCTGAGCCCGGCGCCTGCAAGGATCGCGAGATCATGCGCTTCGATCCGCATATGCTGATCGAGGGCTGCCTGCTCGCGGGCTTCGCCATGGGGGCCCGCGCCGCCTATATTTATATCCGCGGCGAGTTCTACGCCGAGGCCCAGAACCTCGAGGCTGCCATCGAGGAGGCCTATGCGGCCGGGCTCATCGGCAACAACGCCTGCGGCTCCGGCTATGACTACGACGTCTTCCTCCATCGCGGCGCCGGCGCCTATATCTGCGGCGAGGAGACGGGTCTCCTCGAAAGCCTCGAGGGCAAGAAGGGCCAGCCGCGCCTGAAGCCGCCTTTCCCGGCGGCGGTCGGCTTCTATGGCTGTCCGACCACCGTGAACAATGTTGAGACCATCGCGGTCACGCCCACCATCATGCGGCGCGGCGCGGCCTGGTTCGCAGCGCTGGGCCGGCCGAAGAACACCGGCACGAAGATCTTTTCGATCTCCGGCCATGTGAACAAGCCGTGCAATGTCGAGGAGGAGATGGGCATCCCCCTGAAGGAGCTCATCGAGCGCTATGCCGGGGGCGTCAGGGGCGGCTGGGACAATCTTCTCGCGGTCATCCCCGGCGGGGCCTCGGTGCCGCTGCTGCCGCGCTCCATCTGCGACACGGTGCTGATGGATTTTGATTCTCTGCGCGATGTGAAATCGGGCCTGGGCACGGCCTCGGTCATCGTGATGGACAAATCGACCGACGTCATCGAGGCCATCGCCCGGCTCTCCCATTTCTACATGCATGAGAGCTGCGGCCAGTGCACGCCCTGCCGCGAGGGCACCGGCTGGATGTACCGGGTGATGCTGCGCCTGGTGCGCGGCGAGGCCCGGGTCGAGGAAATCGATATGCTGGAGCAGGTGACGCGCCAGATCGAGGGCCACACCATCTGCGCCCTCGGCGATGCCGCCGCCTGGCCGATCCAGGGGCTAATCCGCCACTTCCGTCCCGAGATCGAGGCGCGGATCGCCAAGCTCGCGGCGAGCGCCGCCCGCCGGGCGGCGGAGTAGGAGAGGGCCATGCCGAAGCTCACCATCAACGGCAAGGCGATCGAGGTGCCGGCGGGCTCCACCGTGCTCCAGGCCTGCGAGCTGGCCAGGGTGGAGATCCCGCGCTTCTGCTATCACGAGCGCCTGTCGGTTGCCGGGAATTGCCGCATGTGCCTGGTGGAACAGGAGAAGGCGCCGAAGCCCATCGCGTCTTGCGCCATGCCCGCCGCCGAAAACATGGTCATCCATACCGACACCCCCATGGTGCGCCAGGCGCGCCGCGGGGTGATGGAATTCCTGCTGGCCAACCACCCCCTCGACTGCCCGATCTGCGACCAGGGCGGGGAATGCGATCTCCAGGACCAGGCCATGGCCTATGGCATGGATCATGGGCGCTACGCCGAGGCCAAGCGGGCCGTGCGGGACAAGGATTTCGGCCCGCTGGTCAAGACCTCCATGACCCGCTGCATCCATTGCACCCGCTGCGTTCGCTTCTCGACGGAGGTGGCCGGGGTGGAGGAGCTGGGGGCGCTGGGCCGCGGCGAGCATCTGGAGATCAGCACCTATATCGAGAAGGCGCTGCGCTCCGAGCTCTCGGCCAACATCATCGATCTTTGCCCCGTTGGCGCGCTCACCTCGAAGCCCTATGCCTTCATGGCCCGGCCCTGGGAGCTGCACAGCACGGAATCCGTCGATGTGCTCGACGCCGTCGGCAGCAACATCAATGTCGATACCCGCGGCCGCGAGGTGATGCGCATCCTGCCGCGGCTGAACGAGGCGGTGAACGAGGAGTGGATCTCGGACAAGACCCGCTTCGCCTGCGACGGGCTGATCCGCCAGCGGCTCGACCGTCCCTATGTCCGCCGCGACGGCCGCCTCAAGCCCGCGACCTGGCCCGAGGCCTTCCAGGCCATCGCCGACCGTCTGAAATCCGTGCCCGGCAGCAAGATCGCAGCGCTCGCCGGCGATCTGGTGGATGCCGAGGCGATGTTCGCCCTCAAGGAACTGCTGGCTTCCCTTGGCTCGCCCAACCTGGATTGCCGCCAGGATGGGGCCGCCCTCGATCCCCGTAGCCGCGCCGGCTACCTCTTCAACACCACCATCGCCGGCATCGAGCAGGCCGATGCCTGCCTCATCATCGGCAGCAACCCGCGCTGGGAAGCCCCGATCATCAATGCCCGCATTCTGAAGCGGGTCCATCACGGCGGCCGCTTCAGGGTCGCCGTTATCGGCCCGCATCTCGACCTGCCTTATAAATACGAGCATCTGGGTGCGGGGCCCGAGACATTGCAGGCGCTGGCCGAAGGCCGCCATCCCTTCTTCGAGACCTTGAAGGCGGCCCAGCGGCCGATGCTGATCCTGGGGCAGGGGGCGCTGAGTCGTGCCGACGGGGCAGCAATCCTTCATCTCGCCCGGAAGCTTGCAGAGGCCGCGGGCCTGGTGAAGGAGGGATGGAACGGCTTCAACGTCCTGCACACCGCCGCGGCCCGCGTCGGCGGGCTCGAGCTCGGCTTCCTGCCGGGCGAGGGCGGGCGCGACACTGCCGGCATCCTCGCCGGCGCCGCGAAGGGCGAGATCGAGGTTGTCTACCTGCTGGGCGCCGATGAGATCGACACCGAGAGTCTCGGCAAGGCCTTCGTCATCTATCAAGGCCATCACGGCGATGCCGGGGCGCATCGCGCCGATGTGATCCTGCCGGGGGCCGCTTATACGGAGAAGGACGGCACTTACATGAACACCGAGGGGCGCGCCCAGCAGGGGCAGCGCGCCGTCTTCCCGCCGGGCGAGGCGAGGGAGGATTGGGCCATCCTGCGCGCGCTCTCCCAGGCGGTGGGCAAACCGTTGCCCTATGACAATCTGGGCCAGCTCCGCCGCCGGCTTTACCAGGCCAATCCGCGCTTCCAGCGCCTCGAGACGATCGAGCCCGCGGCCTGGGGCGAATTCGGCCGCGAGGGCCCGGTGGAAGCAGCGCCCTTCCGTTCGCCCATCGATAATTTCTACATGACCGACCCCATCAGCCGCGCCTCCGAAACCATGGCGAAATGCACCGAGACCTATGTGACGGGCGAGGCGGAGGCGACCGGCACCCATGGGTGACTTCCTGCATGGCTATGTGGTGCCGACGGCGATCATCGTGGCCGAGGTGATCGCGATCGTGGTGCCGCTGCTGATCGCGATCGCCTATCTCACCTATGCCGAGCGCAAGGTGCTGGCGGCGATGCAGCTTCGCCGGGGCCCGAATGTCGTGGGCCCCTTCGGCCTGCTCCAGCCTTTCGCCGACGGACTGAAGCTCCTCTACAAGGAGACGGTGATCCCTAGCGGCGCCAACCGGGTCGTCTTTCTCGCCGCGCCCATGATCACCTTCGTGCTGGCCATGATCGCCTGGGCGGTCATTCCCTTCGGGCCCGGCATCGTGCTCGCCAACATCAATGTCGGCATCCTCTATCTTTTCGCCATCTCCTCCCTCGGCGTCTACGGCATCGTCATGGCGGGCTGGGCCAGCAATTCGAAGTATCCCTTCCTGGGCGCGCTGCGCTCGGCGGCGCAGATGGTGTCCTACGAGGTCTCCATCGGCTTCGTGATGATTACGGTGCTGCTCTGCGTCGGCTCGCTCAACCTCTCCGACATCGTGCTCGCCCAGCGCCATATCTGGTTCGCCGTGCCGCTGCTGCCCATGTTCGTCGTCTTCTTCATCTCGGGCCTGGCGGAGACGGGCCGGGCGCCTTTCGACCTGACGGAAGCGGAATCGGAGCTCGTCGCCGGCTATTTCGCCGAATACTCCTCCATGGCCTTCGCCCTCTTCTTCCTGGGCGAATACGGCAACATGATCCTGATGAGCGCGACCACCTCCGTCCTGTTCCTGGGAGGATGGCTGCCGCCGGTGGGCATTCCGCCTTTCACCTGGATTCCCGGGCCGATCTGGTTCATCGCCAAGATCTGCGTGGTGCTGTTCTTTTTCCTCTGGGTCCGCGCGACCTTCCCGCGCTTCCGCTACGACCAGCTCATGCGCCTCGGCTGGAAGGTGTTCCTGCCGCTGTCGCTGATCTGGGTCGTGGTCACGGCGGGGGTGCTGGTGGCCTTCGGATGGCTGCCGGCATGAGGGCGCGCGTCGGGATGACCCTGGGCATGATCCGGCTGCAAAGCCGGGGAAGGTGGTGAGCCGATGACAGTATTGGCGCGCGCGGGAAAGAGCCTGCTGCTCTATGAGCTGCTGGCGGGCCTGAAGCTGACCTTCAGCTATCTGTTTCAGCCGCGGGTCACCGTCAACTACCCCTATGAGAAGGGTCCTTTGAGCCCCCGCTTCCGGGGGGAGCATGCGCTGCGCCGCTACCCCAACGGCGAGGAACGCTGCATCGCCTGCAAGCTCTGCGAGGCGATCTGCCCGGCCCAGGCCATCACCATCGAGGCCGAGCCGCGCGCGGATGGCAGCCGCCGGACGACGCGCTACGACATCGACATGACCAAATGTATCTATTGCGGGTTGTGCCAGGAAGCCTGCCCGGTCGACGCCATCGTCGAGGGTCCGAACTTCGAGTTCGCTGCCGAAACCCGGGAGGAACTCTTCTACGACAAGCAGAAGCTGCTGGACAACGGCGACCGCTGGGAAGCCGAGATCGCCGCCAATCTGGCGGCCGATGCGCCCTACCGGTGAGCCTGCCATGATCATCCAGGTCATCGCGTTCTATGTCTTCGCGGCCGTCCTTATCGCATCGGGCGTCATGGTGGTCTCCTCGCGCAATCCGGTGCATTCGGTCCTGTTCCTGATCCTGGCCTTCTTCAACTCCGCCGGGCTCTTCGTCCTCATGGGCGCGGAGTTCCTGGCTATGATCCTGGTCGTGGTCTATGTCGGCGCGGTTGCGGTGCTCTTCCTCTTCGTCGTCATGATGCTCGACATCAACTTCGTCGAGCTGCGCAAGGGCTTCATCACCTATCTGCCCATCGGCTTCACCATCGGCATCATCCTCCTGGTGGAACTCGCCCTCGTCTTCGGCGCCTGGGTCGTCTCGCCGCTGGCGGAAACCGCCGCACGCGCCCCGATGCCGGCGCCGACGAGCGTCCCCAACACCCATGCCCTCGGTCTCGTCCTCTACACGAATTACGTGTACCTCTTCGAAGGCGCCGGCTTCGTCCTGCTGGTGGCGATGGTGGGCGCCATCGTGCTGACGCATCGCCAGCGCGAGGGGGTGCGCCGCCAGTCGATCGCTCGCCAGCTGGCGCGCCGTGCCGGGGACACCATCGAGGTCAAGGACGTGCCCACCGGCAGCGGGGTATCCTCATGACCATCGGCCTCGCTCATTACCTGACGGTCGCCGCGATCCTCTTTACCCTGGGGATCTTCGGCATATTCCTCAACCGCAAGAACGTCATCATCATCCTGATGTCCGTCGAGCTCATGCTGCTCGCCGCCAACATCAATCTGGTGGCCTTCTCGGCCCGCCTGGGCGATCTCGTGGGGCAGGTCTTCGCCATGTTCGTGCTGACCGTGGCTGCGGCGGAGGCCGCCATCGGGCTTGCGATCCTGGTGGTCTATTTCCGCAATCGCGGCTCCATCGCCGTGGAAGACATCAACATGATGAAGGGCTGAGCCTGCGATGGACGTCGTGATGATCTTCCTGCCTTTGGCGGCGTCGGCGATCGCCGGCCTCTTCTGGCGCCACATCACCGACCGGGGCGCCCAGCTCGTGACCTGTGGCGCCCTGCTGGTCTCCATGGTGCTGGCCTGGATCGTCTTCTTCGATGTCGGCCTGCACCACGGGGCGCCGCGCACGACGGAGATCTTCACCTGGTTCCTCTCGGGCGGCTTCGAGGCGCATTGGACGGTCACTATCGACCAGCTGACGGCGGTGATGCTCATCGTCGTCACCACCGTCTCGGCCATGGTGCATATCTATTCCATCGGCTACATGCATGGCGACCCCTCGATCCCCCGCTTCATGAGCTATCTCAGCCTCTTCACCTTCTGCATGCTGATGCTGGTCACGGCCAACAACTTCATGCAGCTCTTCTTCGGCTGGGAAGGGGTCGGCCTCTGCTCCTACCTCCTGGTCGGCTTCTGGTATCTGAGGCCATCGGCCAATGCCGCGGCGATCAAGGCCTTCGTCGTCAACCGCGTCGGCGATTTCGGCTTCATGCTCGGCATCATGGGTGTCTATTTCGTCTTCAAGAACGTCGGCTTCGCGGAGGTCTTCAAGGCCGCCCCGGCCATGGCCGGCACCACCATCGACTTCCTCGGCATGCGCCTGCCGACGCTCGAGACGCTCTGCATGCTGCTCTTCATCGGCGCCATGGGCAAATCGGCCCAGATCGGCCTCCATACCTGGCTGCCGGACGCGATGGAGGGACCGACCCCCGTCTCGGCCCTGATCCATGCCGCGACCATGGTGACCGCGGGCGTCTTCATGGTCTGCCGGCTCTCCCCGATCTTCGAATACGCGCCCTTCGCGCTCGGCTTCGTCACCGTGATCGGCGCCGTGACCTGTTTCTTCGCTGCCACCATCGGCATGGCGCAGAACGACATCAAGCGGGTGATCGCCTATTCGACATGCTCGCAGCTCGGCTACATGTTCCTGGCCGCCGGAGTTTCCGCCTATGGCGCGGCCATCTTCCATCTCTTCACCCATGCCTTCTTCAAATCGCTCCTGTTCCTCAGCTCCGGCTGCGTCATCCATGCCATGTCCGGCGAGCAGGACATGCGCAAGATGGGCGGGCTGTGGCGCATGATCCCCATTTCCTATGTCCTGATGTGGATCGGCGGCCTGGCGCTGGGCGGCATCGGCATCCCGGATGTCTTCGGCTTCGCCGGTTTCTATTCCAAAGACATGATCCTCGAATCCGCCTGGGGCTCGGGCACCGCCCTCGGCCATCTCGGCTTCTGGCTCGGCGCCCTCGCGGCGGGCGGCACGGGCTTCTACACCTGGCGTCTGCTGTTCATGACCTTCCACGGAACGCCGCGGGCGGATCGCGAGACCCTGCATCACGTCCATGAATCCCCACCGGTGATGTGGGTGCCCCTGATCCCGCTGGCCATCGGGGCAGCCTTCGCCGGCCTCGCCTTCGACAACCTCTTCGTCGGGCATGACATGTCGGCCTATTGGCAGCACTCGCTGCTGGTGTTGCCGGGCCATGACTCCATCGAGGCCGGCCACAACGTCCCTGAATGGGTTGCCCTGATGCCCTTGATCCTGGGGCTGATCGGCATCGGCGCCGCCTACGTTATGTACATCCTGGTGCCGAGCCTGCCCGCAGCGCTGGCCCGGAGCTTCCGGCCCATCTACCTCTTCCTGCTCAACAAGTGGTATTTCGACGAGCTCTACGACTTCCTCTTCGTCAATCCGGCGAAGCAAATCGGCCGCCTGTTCTGGAAGGGCGGCGATGGCGCCGTCATCGATGGCCTCGGGCCCGACGGGGTGTCGACGCTCACCCGCAATCTGGCGCAGAGGGCCGGGCGGCTGCAGACCGGCTATGTCTATCACTATGCCTTCGTCATGCTGATTGGCGTGGTGCTGATCATCAGCTGGTATCTCTTCTGGGGGGCTCGCTGAGCGCATCATGAGCAGCTGGCCCGTCCTTTCCCTCATCACCTTCCTGCCGATCGTCGGCACCGTCCTGATTCTCATGCTGCGGGGCGATCCGGTGGCGGTCGCCCGCAACGCGCGCTATTTGGCGCTCTGGACCTCGCTCATCACCTTCCTGGTGTCTCTCGTTCTCTGGTTCGGCTTCGACCGCAGCTCGGCCGAGTTCCAGTTCATGGAGCAGGCGAATTGGATCCCGGCCTTCGGGATTCACTACAAGATGGGCGTCGACGGCATCTCGATGCTTTTCGTCCTGCTCTCGACCCTGCTCACGCCGATCTGCATCCTCTCGGCCTGGGAGGCGATCAAGGTCCGGGTGAAGGAGTACATGATCGCATTCCTGGTGCTCGAGACCCTGATGGTCGGCACCTTCTGCGCCCTCGATTTCGTGCTCTTCTACATGTTCTTCGAAGGCGTCCTGATCCCGATGTTCCTGATCATCGGCGTCTGGGGCGGCGAGCGGCGCGTCTATTCGGCCTTCAAGTTCTTCCTCTATACGCTGCTGGGCTCGGTGCTGATGATGCTGGTGCTGATCGCGATGTACTACTTCGCCGGCACCACCGATATCCCGACCCTGATGCATCACGGCTTCCCGGTCGAGATGCAGCGCTGGCTGTGGCTGGGATTGCTTGCGTCCTTCGCCGTCAAGGTGCCCATGTGGCCGGTCCACACCTGGCTGCCCGACGCCCATGTGGAGGCGCCCACGGCCGGCTCGGTCATCCTGGCGGGCGTGCTGCTGAAGCTCGGCGCCTATGGCTTCCTGCGCTTCTCCGTGCCGATGCTGCCCCAGGCCTCGGCCTATTTCACGCCGCTCATCTTTGTCCTTTCGGCGGTTGCGGTCGTCTATACCTCGCTGGTGGCCCTCGCCCAGGAGGACATGAAGAAGACCATCGCCTATTCCTCCGTCGCCCATATGGGCTTCGTCACCGCGGGAATCTTCACGGCCACGGTCCAGGGCGTGCAGGGGGCGGTCTTTCAGATGCTGAGCCATGGCCTCGTCTCGAGCGGCCTCTTCCTCATCGTCGGCGTGGTCTATGACCGCCTGCATACCCATGTGATCGATCGCTTCGGCGGCCTCGTAAACCGGATGCCCATCTATGCCGCGGTCTTCATGCTGCTCATGCTGGCCTCGGTCGGTCTGCCGGGCACCAGCGGCTTCATCGGCGAGTTCCTCAGCATGCTGGGGGCTTTCCAGGTGAACACCTGGCTGGCGTTCTTTCTGTGCACCGGCATCATCCTGGGCGCTTCCTACATGCTGTGGCTCTACCGGCGGATCATCTTCGGGAAGCTGGAGAAAGCCGATCTGATGAACTTCCTCGATCTGAGCCCGCGGGAGGTCGCCCTCTTCGTACCGCTGGGCCTGCTGATCCTGTGGATGGGCGTCTATCCGACCTCCTTCATCGAGATCATGGCGCCGTCCGTCGACAAGATGCTGGGCAGCTATCACACCGCGCTCGCCCTCGGCGGCTCGCCGCATCTGGCGAGCCTCGCCACCCAGGTGACTCCATGAACTGGACCTTGGCCGCACCGGAGATCGTGCTCGGCTGCGGCGCGATGGCGCTGCTGATGCTGGGGGTGTTCCTGCGCCAGGACCCCTTCCGGCAGATTTCCTGGCAGGCCGTGGCGGTGCTGGTCGTCACCATCATCCTGGTGGCGGAGACGCCTGCGGGCGGCAATGCCTTCGGCAATATCTTCGTGGTCGACCACTTCGCCCAGTACATGAAGATCCTGGTGCTCAGCGCTTCGGCACTCTCGATCCTGCTGTCGCTGGACTATGCCGAGCGCGAGCAGATGGCGCGCTTCGAGTTCCCGGTGCTGATGCTCTTCGCAACGCTCGGCATGCTCGCCATGATCTCGGCCAATGACTTGATCTCCCTCTATCTTGGCCTCGAGCTGCAGAGCCTGGCGCTCTATGTGGTCGCCGCGTTCCATCGCGACTCGGTGCGCTCGACCGAGGCGGGGCTGAAGTATTTCGTGCTCGGCGCGCTCTCCTCGGGCATGCTGGTCTATGGCGCCTCGATGATCTACGGCTTCGCCGGCACCACGGGCTTCGCCGGCCTTGCGACGGCGCTGACCGATGCTGCAGCGGCTCCCATCGGGCTCATCGTCGGCCTCGTCTTCCTGCTGGCAGGCCTCGCATTCAAGGTTTCCGCGGTGCCCTTCCACATGTGGGTTCCGGACGTCTATGAGGGCTCGCCGACGCCGGTCACCGCCTTCTTCGCCGCCGCTCCCAAGATTGCCGCGGTCGCGCTGCTGACCCGGGTGGTGGTAGGGCCCTTCGGTCATCTGACGGCGGACTGGCAGCAGGTCATCGTCTTCATTTCCATCGCCTCGATGGTGCTGGGCAGCGTCGCCGGCATCGCGCAGCGCAGCATCAAGCGGCTGATGGCCTATAGCTCCATCGGACATATCGGCTACGGTCTCGTCGGCCTTGCGGCGGGAACCGCCGCAGGGGTGCGCGGCCTTCTCATCTACATGTCGATCTATGTCGTCATGACCCTGGGCACCTTCGGCTGCATCCTGTCGATGCGCCGCAAGGGCGTGATGCTGGAGCAGATATCCGATCTCGCCGGAGTCTCGCGCAGCAACCCGCTGTTCGCCGCCGCTCTAGCACTGTTCATGTTCTCGATGGCGGGCATCCCGCCGCTGGCCGGCTTCTTCGGCAAGCTCTATATATTCCTGCCCGCCATTTCCGCCGGGCTCTATACCCTCGCCGTGATCGGCGTGGTGACCAGCGTCGTGGGTGCCTATTATTACCTGCGCGTCATCAAGGTCATGTATTTCGACGAGCTCAAGGAAGGCTTCGAGCCCTCCAAGGGCTGGGAGATTCCCTGGATCATGGCGCTGTCCGCGCTTGCGATCCTGCTCTTTTTCATCCTGCCGGGACCGCTCTTCTCCGCGGCACAGGCTGCGGCGACCTCGCTCTTCGGCGGATGAGCGATCGGTCACCGGAGCTGCCATCCTTCTTTTCCCTCATCGCCCTGGCGCGCACCGGCAGCACCAATGAGGACCTGCACCGCCTGGCGCGCGAGGGCGCGGCGGAGGGGACGCTAGTCTGGGCGCGAGAGCAGATCCGCGGACGCGGGCGGCGCGGGCGCGCCTGGAGCTCGCCGCCGGGAAATCTCTATCTCTCCCTGCTGCTGCGGCCCTTCGTGCCGCCGGGCGAGGCGGCGCAGATTGGTTTCGTCGCCGCTGTGGCGCTCGCCGAGACCCTTGAAAGTTTGCTGCCGGCTGGGCGGCAACTCCGCTGCAAATGGCCCAACGACCTGCTGATCGACGGGGCCAAGGTCTCCGGGATCCTGCCGGAAGCCGAGGCCGCGGGCGGGGTCGTGGAGGCAGTAGTCCTGGGTATGGGCGTCAATGTGGTGAGCTTCCCGCCGGATCTTCCCTACAAGGCGACCTCGCTCTTGGCCTCCGGCGCGGCCGTCAGCGCCAAGGCGGTGCTGGAGATCCTGGCGCCGCGGCTCCTCCTCTGGTATCGCCGCTGGCGCAAGGAGGGCTTCCCGCCCATCCGCCGCCGCTGGCTCGATTTCGCCACCGGGCTTGGAGAGCCCATCGAGGTGCGGCTGGAGCGCGAGGTCTTGCGGGGACGCTTCGCGACCCTGGACCTTACCGGTGCGCTCGACCTCGAGCTCGCCGACGGCAGGCGCCGGCTGATCACGGCCGGCGATGTCTTCCATCCGGCCGCTTGAGAGGGGAGGGGGCATGCTGCTCGCCATCAACGCCAACAACACCAACGTGAAGTTCGGGCTGTTCGACGGCGAGCGCATGGTGGGGGATTGGCGCATCCGCACCGAGAGCGGGCGCACCTCCGACGAATACATGGTGTGGCTGAGCCAGCTCCTGGCGCTGGCCGGGCTCGACCTCGGGCTGATCAAGGAGACGATCATCGCCACCGTGGTGCCCCAGGCGCTGTTCCACCTGCGCATGTTCTGCGAGCGCCATCTCCACGCCACGCCGCTGGTCATCGGCGAGCCGGGAGTGGAGCTCGGCATCAAGGTGCTGATGGACAAGCCCAACGAGGTCGGCGCCGATCGCCTCGCCAATGCGGTGGGGGGCCATGTGCTCTATCCGGGCCCCCTGATCGTCGTCGATTTCGGCACCGCGACCAGCTTCGACATCACCGATGAGGAGGGCAATTTCATCGGCGGCGCCATCGCGCCGGGCATCAATCTCAGCCTCGAGGCCCTGCATATGGCGACGGCGAAGCTGCCGCGCATCGCGCTGGAGCCGCCCCGGCGCGTCATCGGCAAGGACACCCTGGGCGCCATGCAGTCCGGCGTCTATTGGGGCTATGTCGGCTTGATCGAGGGGCTGGTGGCCCGCATCGCCAAGGAGCATGGGGCGGCCTTCACCACCATCGCCACCGGCGGGCTGGCGCCGCTCTTCTTTGGCGCCACTCCGGTCGTCGCCCATGTCGAGCCCGAGATCACCATGCGGGGGCTGGTGGAGATCCATCGGCGCAGCCGGGCCAGGAACGGATGACCGATCGACCGGGCTCGGACGAACTCCTGTTCCTGCCGCTCGGGGGCTGCGGCGAGATCGGGATGAATCTCAATCTCTATGGCCATGACGGCAAATGGCTGATGATCGATCTCGGCATCACCTTCGGCAACGAGATGACGCCGGGAATCGACGTGATCATGCCGGATCCGGGCTTCATCGTGGAGCACCGTGCCGATCTCCTGGGGCTCGTGCTGACCCACGCCCATGAGGACCATATCGGCGCCGTGCCCTATCTCTGGCCGCGGCTGCGCTGCCCGATCTATGCGACGGCGTTCACCGCCGCGGTGCTGCGCCGCAAGCTCGCCGAGGCGAACCTGCTGGCCGAGGCGCGCATCACGGAGATCCCGATGTCGGGCCGCTTCGGCCTCGGCCCCTTCGAGATCGAGCTCATCTCCATCACCCACTCGATCCCCGAGCCCAATGCCGTGGTCCTGCGCACCAAGCTCGGCAATATCCTGCATACCGGCGACTGGAAGCTCGATCCCGATCCCGTGGTCGGTCCGATCACCGATGAGGCGGCGCTGCGCCAGCTCGGCGGGGAAGGCGTGCTCGCCATGGTCTGCGATTCGACCAATGTGCTGGTCGATGGCAGCTCGGGCTCAGAGGCCGAGGTGCGCCAGAGCATGGACGAGCTCATCGGCCGCTATCGCCACCGGGTCGCCGTCGCCTGCTTCGCCTCCAATGTCGCGCGCATCGAGAGCGTGACCCGGGCCGGTCTCGCCCATGGCCGGCATGTCGGGCTCGTCGGCCGATCGCTGCGCCGCATGGTCGAGGCGGCGCGGGAGACGGGCTATCTGACCGATCTGCCGGACTTCGTCGAGGAGGAGGATATCGGCCATCTGCCGCGCGATCGCGTGCTGATGATCTGCACCGGAAGCCAGGGCGAGCCCCGCTCGGCGCTGGCGCGCATCGCTCGCGACGAGCATCCCGATGTCGGCCTCGAGCCAGGCGACGCCGTGATCTTCTCCTCCCGCATCATTCCCGGCAACGAGCATGCCATCGGCGAGCTGCACAATGCCCTGATCCGCCAGGGCATCGAGGTGGTGACGGAAAAGGACCATTTCGTCCATGTCTCCGGCCATCCGGCGCGCGATGAGCTGGCCGAGATGTATCGCTGGGTGAAGCCTGCCATCGCCGTGCCGGTGCATGGGGAGCTGCGCCATCTTCGCGCCCATGTGGCGCTCGCCGAGAGCTGCCAGGTGCGCCGGGCGGTGCTGGCGGAGAACGGCTCGCTGCTCCGCCTGGCGCCCGGCGATCCCGAAGTGATCGGCCATGTGCCGACCGGCCGGCTGGGACTGGACGGCACGCAGCTGACCGCCATGGGCGGTGCGGCGCTGAAGAGCCGCCAGCGCATGGCCTATAACGGAGCGGCGGTCGCAACCATCGTCCTCGACGGCACCGGTCGGCTCGTGGGCGAGCCGGTGCTGACCGTCCATGGCGTGGCGGCGGAGGGTGAGGATGAAGGGGTGGCGAAGGCCGAGGCGGTCGCCGCGGCGCGCCAGGCGCTGGCGGGCTTGCCGCCGGCCAAGCGCAGCGACGACCAGGCCGTGAGAGAGGTGGTGCGGATCGCGATCCGGCGCAGTCTCAACGCCCGCCACGGCAAGAAGCCGCTGACCGACGTGCATCTGGTCCGCCTGCCAGGCGTTGCATAAGCTGACACAATCATCCGTAATCGAAGGAATCGGATGTCATGATCGGACGGTTGAATCACGTGGCGATCGCGGTGCCGGATCTGGCGGCGGCCTCGAAGCTCTATGCCGGCGCGCTCGGTGCCGAGGTTTCCGCGCCGGTGCCGGAGCCCAGCCACGGCGTCACCGTCGTTTTCGTGACCTTGCCGAATACCAAGATCGAGCTTCTGGAGCCGTTGGGCGCGGATTCGCCCATCGCCGCCTTCCTCGCCCGCAATCCCGCCGGCGGCATCCACCATATCTGCTACGAGGTCGCGGATATCCTCGCCGCGCGCGATCAGCTGAAGGCCGCGGGCGCGCGGGTGCTGGGGGATGGCGAGCCGAGGACCGGGGCCCATGGCAAGCCGGTCCTGTTCCTGCATCCCAAGGATTTTCTCGGAAGCCTGATCGAGCTGGAGCAGGCATGAACTGGCTTACCGCTATCGTTGTCTACTTCCTGATCTGGTGGCTCATGCTCTTCGCGGTGTTGCCCTGGGGCGTCCAGCGCGAGGAGAATCCCGAGACCGGCCATGATCCCGGCGCGCCGGTGAAGACCCATCTCTGGGCCAAGATCGGCGCCACGACCCTGCTCTCGGCGGTGGTTTGGCTGCTGGCCTATTGGCTGATAACCTCGCCCTGGATCAGCTTCCGGCATTGAGCCCATGACGACCTATT
>DATFRE010000176.1:0-10746 GCA_035263545.1 Dongiaceae bacterium | reverse complement strand
TGGCGCCGTGAAGAAGCGCGCCGATCTTCTGCTGGTGGAGCGCGGTCTCGTCGAGAGCCGAAGCCGGGCGGCGGCGCTGATCCTGGCGGGAAAGGTCTTCAGTGGCGAGCGGCGCATCGACAAGGCCGGCGATATGTTGGCCGAGGAGACGCCCCTCGATCTTCGGGGCCAGGATCATCCCTGGGTCTCGCGTGGCGGGCTGAAACTCGTCCATGCCCTCGACCATTTCGGGATCGATCCCACGGGCCGTATCTGCCTCGATGTCGGTGCCTCGACCGGCGGCTTCACCGATGTCCTCTTGGCCCGTGGTGCGGGCAAGGTCTATGCGGTCGATGTGGGGCGCGGCCAGATCGCCTGGAGGCTTCGCCAAGACCCGCGCGTCCACCTGCTGGAGGGCGTCAATGCGCGCCATCTGACATCTGCTGAGATACCCGACGCGCCCTCGCTCATCACCTGCGATGCGAGCTTCATCGGCCTTGCGACGGTGCTGGCCGCACCCTTGGCGCTGGCTGCCGCTACGGCCGACCTCGTGGCGCTGATCAAGCCGCAGTTCGAGGTCGGCCGCGAGGGTGTTGGCAAGGGCGGCATCGTGCGCGATCCCGCCTTGAGAGAGGCCGCCTGCCGCCGCGTGGCCGACTGGCTGGGAGAGCAGCCCGGCTGGCGGGTCAAGGGGATCGTCGAAAGCCCGATCACCGGGGCTGAGGGCAATGTCGAATATCTGATCGCCGCGCAGCGGGAAGAAGCCCCTTTTCCTCCCCGCCGCTAAGCAGGGCCCGCCTTCTCCTCCGCCACCCAGGCCTGCAGCAGGGTGAAGCCGACGGCGAGCACGACCGGCCCGACGAAGATGCCGATCAGGCCGAAAGCCAGGAGACCGCCGATCACGCCGATGAAGATCAGCAGCAGCGGCAGGTTCGCGCTGCGCTTGATGAGGACCGGGCGCAGCACATTGTCCATGGTGAGGACCACCAGAGACCAGATCAGCATGACCGTGGCCCAGACGGTGTCGCCGCTCCAGTACATCCAGGCGACCGTCGGGATCAGCACCAAGCCCGGGCCGATCTGGGCGACGCAAAGAATGAAGATCGCGGCCGTCAGTATGATGGGGAAAGGTATTCCGCAGACGGCGAGTCCGATCCCCGCCACGGCCGATTGCACGACCGCCGTGAGCAGCACCCCCATGGCGACACCGTGGATCGCCTGGGCTGCCAGGCGGACGGCGGTTTCGCCGCGGTCGCCTGCGAGGCGTCGGCCGAGGCCGATCACGGCATCGGCCGCGTGCTCGCCATAGGCATACATGACGGCCGCAAAGGCAATCGTCAGCAGGAATTGCAGGAACATGAGCCCGATTCCGCCGGCGCCGCCGATCAGGAAGCGGATCACGTCGCCGGCATAGGGTGCAAGCTTCGCCGGCAGGTCGTCCAGATGGCTCGCTACCACCACCCGAGTCCAGGTCGAGCTGGCCCAGGATCCGATCAAGGGGAGCTTGGGCAGCCACGCCGGCATCGGCGGCAAGGTGAAGGAGGAGAGGGACTGCATCCAGCGAACGACGGTATCGGTGTTGCTGATGATGGTGGCGGCGGCCAGGGAGAAGGGCAGGATCAGGATGATCAGAAGCGCGAGCGTCATAACGGTCACCGCCAGCGATCGCCGGTCCCAGAGCCAACGCTGAATCCGCAGCATGAAGTGCCAGGTGAACACGACGATCATCGTCGCCCAGATGATGGCCGGCAGGAACGGTCGCAGGATCCAGAAGGACGCCGCGATGAGCGTGCCGATGAGGAGCACGCCGAGTGTCGTGCTTGCTAGATCTCTATGACTCTCTTTCATCCCCGATCGCTGCAGTGGCGATTGCCGGCGCGTCTCACGCTGGCTTCGGCACCGCCGCCGGCTCTTTCTGCGTCTCCTCGGGTCGCGGCTCCTTGATGCGGAACCAGGCGACGTAGAGTGCCGGCAGGAAGAGCATCGTCAGCAGGGTGGCACCCGCCAGCCCACCGACGACCGCATAGGCCATGGGTCCCCAGAATACCTCATGCATGATTGGGATCATGCCCAGAATCGCGGCTGCCGCCGTCAGCATGATCGGCCGCAGCCGATGGTCGGCTGCCTCGACGACCGCCTCCCAGGGCGGCCGTCCCTCCGACCGGTTGTGCTCGATCTGGTGCACGAGGATCACGGAATTGCGGATGATCATGCCGGCAAGGGCAATGATGCCGAGAGTGGCGACGAACCCCATCGGCGTATGGGTCGCCAGCATGATCGCCACGACGCCGATCAGGCCCAGGGGCGCGACGCTCAGGACCAGGAACAGGCGCTGGAAGCTCTGCAGCTGGATCATCAGCACGACCAGCATCAGGATCAGCATCAGCGGAAGCTGGGCCACGATCGAGGCGTTTGCCTTGGCGCTGTCCTCCACCGTGCCGCCTTCTACGATGAACACGCCCGGCGGCAGCTTGGCGCGCAGCGCATCGATGGCCGCCGCGTTCCTCTGATAGGCGGTCGGTGCCTGGACACCGGGCGGCACATCGGCCTGAACGGTGATCGTCGGATAGCGGTTGTAGCGCCAGACATAGCTCTCATCGAGAGTGTACTCGATCGTCGCGAACTGGATCAGCGGAACCGACGCACCGTTGGGCAGGGGGATCTGCGTGTGCTCCAGCGACTGCAGCGACAGGCGTTCCTCCTGCGGCGCCCGGGCCACGACGTCGATCAGATAAATCGAATCCCGGACCTGGGTCACGTTATAGCCCGACAGGATCATGTTCATCGCCTGCGCGATCATGTCGGAGCTGAGCCCGGCCTTGCGGACCTTGTCCTGGTTGATGGCGAGGCGCAGCGTCTTGCTTTTCTCGCCCCAATCAAAATTGACCAGCTGGGCATAGGGGGAGGCGCGCAGGATCTCTGCCAGCTGCTCCGCCGAGGTCCGCACATCATTGATGGATTCGGCGCTGACGCGGTACTGGATCGGCCATCCGACGGGCGGCCCCAGCTCCAGTCGGGACACGCGGGCCGTCACATCGGGAAAGTCATCGGCGAATACCTGATCGAGTCTGGCGATGACGGCGTCGCGCTCCTTCAGGCCTTTGGCGACCACGACGAACTGGGCCAGGAAGTTGTTGTCGAGCTGAACGTCGAGCGGCAGATAGAAGCGAACGGCACCGCCTCCGATATAGACCGAGTAGTTGTCGACGTCGGGGTCCTTGGCGAGCAGCTTCTGGACCCGGTCGACCTCCGCCTCGGTGGCGAAGATCGACGCGTTCTTGTTCAGATTCATGGTAATCAGCAGCTCTGGGCGGTCCGATGCCGGGAAGAACTGCTTCTGGACGAGCCCCGATGCATACACGGACATGGCGAACAGCACCAGGGTCACCACGATCGTCGTGTATCTGTAGCGCATGCAGAGGACGACCAGGGCTTCGGAGATGCGGCTGATGATGCCCTTCTTGTTATGACCCTCCTTCTTCTTGATCTTGGAGGGCAGCACCGCGACCCCGATCAGAGGGGAGAAGAGAACTGCCACGATCCAGGAGATGAGCAATGCGATCAGGATGACCGAGAACAGGGAAAAGCAATATTGTCCCACGCCGCTCTTCGCGAAACCGATGGGAAGGAATCCGAACGCCGTAACCAGTGTCCCGGTCAGCATGGAGAAAGCGACGGAGGTGTAGGCGAAGGTTGCGGCCTTGGTCTTCTCGAACCCCTCCTCGATCTTCGCCACCATCATCTCGACGGTGATCATGGCATCGTCGACCAGAAGGCCGAGGGAGATGATGAGGGCGCCGAGTGAGATGCGCTGCAGGCTGATGCCCATCACGCTCATGCCGAGGAAGACGATCGAGAGAACGAGCGGAATGCTGAGCGCCACCACCAGGCCCGCCCGGACGCCCAGGCTCACGAAGCTGACCGCCAGCACGATGACGACGGCCTCCACCAGAGCCTTGGTGAAGCCGTCGATCGATTGTTTCACCACCCGGGGCTGGTCCGAGACGAGATTGACATTGATCCCGATGGGAAACCGCTGCTCCAGCTCGGCAGCGATCTGGCGCAGCTCGCGGCCCATGCGCAGGATATTGCCGCCCGCCTTCATGGAGATGCCGATCCCGATGGCTTGATGCCCATCGACCCGGAACATCTTCTGGGGCGGATCGACATAGCCCCTCTGGATGGTGGCGAGATCGACTAGCTGGTAGAAGCGGCCGTTCAGGTAGAGATTGATCTTCCGCAGGCTGTCGGCGGAGAGCAGTGCGCCGGTGACCTGGACCAGGATGTCTTCCTTGCTGGTGTTGATCACGCCCGAAGGGGTAACTGCGTTCTGATCGGCGATCGCCTGCAGCACTTGGCTGAGGTTCAGCCCGAGCCCCGCCAGCTTCTTGGGCGATATCGTCAGATAGAATTTCTCGTCCTGGGTCCCGAAAATTATGACCTTGTCGACATCCTGCTGGTGCAGGAAGGCCGAGCGGGCCGTCTCGGCAAAGTCACGGACCTCGCGCAGGGTGAAGCCGTCGAAGGTCAGGCCGTAGATGACACCGTAGACATCGCCGAACTCATCGTTGAAGTAGGGTCCCTGGATCCCGGGGGGCAGGGTTTGCCGGATATCGGCGACCTTCTTGCGCACCTGATACCAAATACTCGGCAGTTCCGAAGCCGGCGTCGAATCGAGGACGTTAACATAAACGACCGAGGCGCCGGGCGTCGTGTAGCTCTTGGTGAAGTCGAGCTTCGGAGTCTCCTGGAGCTTGCGCTCCAGGCGGTCTGTCACCTGTTGCATCATGTCGACGGTCGTCGCCCCCGGCCAGTAGGTGAAGACCAGCATAGTATTGACGGCGAAGGCCGGATCCTCTTCGCGGCCGAGCTGGGTATAGGACAGGCCCCCCGCGACGGCGAAGATGATCATGAAGAAGACGACCAGGGAGCGGTGGTTCAGCGCCCATTCGGAGAGGTTGAACCCCATTACTTGGTATTCTCCGGCGGCAGCCTCACCTTCTGTCCCTCGGCCAGAGAGTTGACCCCGGCAGTGACCACGAGGTCGCCGGACTGTACCCCTTTGGAGATGGTGACCGTGTCGGCGTCGAAGCGTGCGACCGTGACCGGCCGGCGGCTGACCGTCAGCTCCTTGGGAGACACGACCCAGATAGTGGGCTGGCCGTTGGTATCGAACAGCACGGAGGCGGGAAGCACGGCCACCTCCTCGCCCTTGGCCTCCACGGTCCCGATGACCACGGCGCCAAGACGCATGCCGTCGGGTGCGTCCGGCAGCGAGACCTTGATCGTATAGGTGCCGGTCACGGGATCTGCGCGGGGGGAGATCTCCCTGACGGTACCGTTGGTCGCGACGCTGGGGTCGGACTGCAGGGCGACATGGACTTGCAGGCCGACCGGCACTTCGGCGGCGATCTGCTCGGCGACGGAGAAGACGCCTTCCCGCGCAGTGAGCTGGGAGATGGTGACGACCATCTGTCCTGCCGTCACCACCTGGCCGGGATTGGCGCCGACCTCCGTCACCGCGCCGTCCACATCGGACTTCAGGGTGGTATAGGCGAGCTGGTCTGTGGCCAGACGCAGATTGGCCTGGGCCTCCTGGAGATGCGCCTTGGCGGCGTTGAAGGCGCTCAGCGCCTTGTCGTAAGCCTCCTGGGTGGTGTAGCCCTGCCTCAATAGGGTTTTGAGCCGCTTCTCTTGGGGTCCTGTCTGCGCCACATCGCTCTGCGCGGCAGTGACCAGGGATTCGGCGGCGGTCAGCTTGTTCTTGAAATCGACCGGGTCGAGCAGGGCGAGGACGTCGCCCTTCGTCACCATCGCGCCGACATCGACCTTGCGTTCGATCAGCCGTCCGCCCACCAGGAAGCCGACCGGTGCGCTGTAGCGGGACTCGATGACCCCGGTGGCTTGTCCGCCCAGCTCAGCGGCTTTGAAGTCGGCCTTGACGACACGCACCATGCGGGGCGGGGGTGGTGGCGCAGGCTCCTCCTTCGAGCACGCGGCAAGCCCCGTCACGACGAGAGCCATCGTCAGCGAGATCCAGCGCCGCTGGAATCCGACGAGCGTCCCCACCTAGCCTCCGTCACCACCCGATTGTATTATCGGCCACCATGACATCGTAACAACCCGCTGGCAAGGCGGGCCCTTCCCATCGTCTTTACCCTTTTGAAGCTTTCGCCTGCCATGCCTGAAAGGCATCGGCGGCGTCCTCGGCTGAATGGAAGATCATCTCCGGGCCGATCCGGGCCGCGAGCCCGGAACGCTCGATCAGCCGCCGTGCCCGCGCATGCAGGCCAGCGATCGCAAGCTTGATGCCATGCGCCGCCAGCGTCGCCCGGGCGTCTTCCAGAGCATCGACGGAGGTGGTGTCGAGAATGCCGATGGCGCTCGCGTCCAGCACAAGCCAAAGCGGCGGCGTGAGCGTCCGGGCCACGCTTTTCAGCAACCGATGCTTGACATAGTCAGCATTGAAGAAAACGACCGCGCCCTCGGGTAGATAGATCGTAAGTCCGGGAATCGGGGCGGCATCGGGATGGCGGTGCAGCTTGTAGAGGCCGTCGCGGTTGGGAATGATGCCGAGAATCGCGTCGCGCGGCCGCGAGGCGATCCAGATCAGATGAGCCAGCGTGGTGAGGACGGCGATGATGACGCCCCGCAGCACGCCGAGACTGAGCACGCTCAGAATCCCGATGATCGCGAACATGAACTCGATGCGGCTGAGCCGCCACAGCGTCACGAACCCGCGCGTATCGATGAGGTCGAGAGCTGCGGAGATCAGGATAGCGCTCAGCGCAGCCACGGGAAGGTACGCCAGCACGCTGCCGAAGAAGAGCACGGCGGCGGTCAGCGCGGCGGCGGCCACGAGCCCGGCCAGCTGCGTCTTGCCGCCGACGGCACAGTTCACGGCAGTGCGGGAATCCGAGCCCGTGACGGGAAACCCGCCGATGAGGCTGGAGGCGACGTTGGCGGCGCCGAAGCCGACCAGCTCGAGATTTGCGTCGACGGCATATCTGTATTTCAAGCCGAAGCTGCGCGCGGTGACGATGCCGCTGCTGAAGCTGACGATGAGGATGCCGAGGGCTGCCAGGGCGAAATTATCGAGGGCGAGGTAGCCAGGAATCGCGAGTGATGGACTGGGCAGCCCTTGCGGGATGGCGCCGACCAGAGTCACGCCGAGGCCGCCGAAATCGAGCACGACCGAGAGGAGTGTCCCGAGCACCACGGCGATGAGCGGGCCGGGAAGGCCCGGCGCCCAGCGTCGCAGCCCCCGCAGAATCGCCAGCAGCCCCACGCCGAGGATCACGGTGGGCAGATGTGCGCCGGGCAGCTTCACCCCGAATTCAACCAGGGGAGGGAACAGGCCCTTGGCGGACAGGGAGAGGCGGGTCAGCTTGCCGAGCTGGCCGATGATGAGGTCGAGGGCGACCCCGGAGAGAAACCCCATGAGGACGGGCTTCGAGAGGAAATTGGCAATGAAGCCGAGCCCGAGAGCGCCGGCGGCGACGCAAGCGAGACCCACCACCATGGCAAAGGCCGCGGCGACGGCGATGCGTTCGTCGACGCCCGATATGCCGAGACCGATGAAGGCGCTGGCCACCATCATGCAGGTCGCCGTATCGGGGCCGACCATGAGCCGGCGCGAGGGGCCAAAGATCGCATAACCCACGGGCGGCAGAATGGCGGCATAGAGCCCAATCTGGGGTGGCAGGCCCATGATTGCGGGATAGGCAACCGCCGTAGGCAATGCCACGGCCGCGACGGAGAGGCCCGCGAGGAGATCGAAGCGCAGCCACCGGAGCTGATAGTCGCGCAACTGTCCCCAGAGGGGTACGAAACGCTCCAACGCCATGCCTCAGTGTAGCATTTGTTACGGTCTATTGACGCGGATTGACAACTTGATCTTCTCCGGCAGTGGAGAAACTATGACGCGCCATGAGCGACACGATCCTCGTCGTCAACGCGGGTAGTTCCAGCATCAAGTTTCAGCTTTTCGCGCTGAAGGCCGGCGAGGAGTTGGAGCGGCGCATCAAAGGCGAGGTCGAAGGGATCGGCAGCCACCCGCACATGCGCGCCCAGGGCAAGGACGGTGAGACTCTGGTCGAGACCGCCTGGGAGACGGCCGGGCAGGAGGATGGTACCGCAGCGCTCGACCATGTTCTCGACTTGCTTGGCAAGGAACTTGAAGGCGAGAGGCCCGCCGCCATTGGCCACCGTGTCGTCCATGGCGGCACGCGATTTGCCAAGCCTATCCTCATCGATGACGATGTCGTCGCGGCATTGGAGGCACTTGTCCCTTTGGCGCCGCTGCATCAGCCGGGCAATCTGGCGCCGATCCGCGCGCTCCGCGGCCGCCTGCCGAAACTCCCGCAGGTGGCCTGCTTCGATACCGCCTTCCACCGGAGCCATCCCGAGATCGCCGACCGTTTCGCCATCCCCCAGGCGCTGCATGCGGAGGGGATCCGGCGCTATGGCTTCCACGGCCTTTCCTATGAATATATCGCCGCAGCGCTGGGCGAGATTGCACCAGCTCTCGCGCTGGGCCGCGTGATCGTGGCCCATCTGGGCAATGGCGCCTCCATCTGCGCATTGAAATCTGGGCAGAGCATCGACAGCAGTATGTCCTTCACCGCTCTCGACGGACTTCCCATGGGAACGCGCCCGGGTCAGCTCGATCCGGGAGTGCTGCTTCATCTCATCGCGACGAAGGGCTGGGATGCAAAGCGCCTGGAGCAATTCCTCTATCACGAATGCGGCCTGAAGGGCCTTTCGGGACTCAGCAACGACATGCGCGACCTGCTGGCCTCCGACACGCCCGCCGCGCGCCTCGCCGTCGACTATTTCGTCTATCGTGTCGTCCGCGAGGCGGGCGCGCTGGCCGCCGCTCTCGGCGGTCTCGATGGCATCGTCTTCACAGCCGGCATCGGTGAGCGCTCGGCCGAGATCCGGGCGCGGGTCTGCGCGGGGCTTGCTTGGCTCGGCCTTGAGCTCGACGGCGCGCGCAACCAACGCCACGGGCCGGAGATCACCAAATCCGGTTCCCGCGTCTCCGCCTGGACAATCCCGACGGATGAGGAGCGCATGATCGCCCGCCATACCCGCCAGGTTCTGAATCTTTAGGCCAGGCTCTATGGCAGCTGGGCGCGCAAGGTCCGATCGGGGAAGAGCAGCGGCGCCAGAATCCGCCCCAGTTGCGACATGAGGACGGCCAGCGACTGGCTTTGACTGTCGCCGCCGCCGAGGCTGGAAAGCACGCTCTGGATATTATTGGCGGGCGGCGGATACTGCTCCAGATTGACCACGGCATCCGGCGCGATCTTGGCCAGACGCTTCACCGCCGCGGTCGCTGTGCCCAACCCCCCTAGCTCATCCACAAGGCCGCGGCTCTTGGCATCGGCGCCGGTCCAGATCTGGCCCTTGGCGACGGCGTGAACGGCCGCTTTGTCCAGATGGCGGCCGGCGGCAACCTTGCTCATGAAATCGTCGTAGATGCGGTCCAGCTCACGCTCCAGGGCGGCCCATTGCTCGGGTGTATAGTCCGTCGTCATGCTCTCGGCCAAGGCGTTGGGGGTACCGGCCACGCTATCGACATTGATGCCGAGCTTCGCCAGAAGATCCTTGATGACGAACTTGCCGGCGAAGACACCAATGGAGCCGGTGAGGGTACCGGGCTCGGCGACGATGGTGGCTGCTGGGGCCGCGACGAAGTAGCCGCCGGAGGCGGCAAGGCTACCCATGGAGACCACCAGGGGCTTCCCCCGCTCACGCGCCCGGGCAACCTCGCGCCAGATGGTATCGGCGGCGACATAGGAGCCGCCGGGGCTGTCGATACGAAAGATGATGCCCGCGATCTTCGAATCATCGACAGCATCGTGAAGCGCCTCGGCAACGCTCTGCGCGCCCATGGTCGATCGTCCGAACAGCGGCGCGCCCCGGCTGTGGCCAAGGCTGACCTCGCCGATGCCATAGATGACGGCAATCTTGGGGGCGCTCGCCGGCGGGTCAGGTAGACCCGCCACATAGTCGGAGAGATCGACGGTACCGGCGTCCGCCCCCGCCCGGCTCAGGGCCTGGCTCTCGGCCTCGTCCCAGTAACCCAATCGATCCACGAGGGAGGCAGCCTTGGCCGCCTCGCCGCTATAGGGCCCGCCGGCGATCAGCTTATCCGCCGCCGCTGCGTCCAGATGGCGATTGCGCGCGATCGCAGCCGTCAGTTGCGCCGTCAGGGAATCGACGAGAGCCTGCATATTGGCCCGCTGCGGGGCGGGCATGCTGGTCTCGGTCAGGCTGTTCATCGCGCCCTTGTATTCCTCGCGATGATCCATCCGCGCGGTGATGCCGAGCTTGTCCAGCATGTCCTTCAGGAAGGGCACCTGGAGGCTGGCACCGGCCAGCGACAGGCTGCCCGAGGGCTGCATCCAGATCTCCCCCGCCGCCGTCGCCAGCAGATAGCGGCTGTTGGTCTCGCCGCCCTCATCGAAGCTCTCGGTGAAGGCGATGACCGGCTTGCCGCTGCGCCGGAAGCCAGATATCTCATCGCCCAACTCCTGGGCATGAACGAAATCAATACTGGTCGAGCCCAGGCGGATCAGCACAAGCCTGACGCGATTATCCGTCGCAGCGGCGTCCAGGGCGCGCAGTGCATCCTGAAGAGTGACCGTCTTGTTCAGCGCGACGCGGGCCAGGGGACTCTCGGGCAGGGCGTCGATGACGCCATTGTCGAGGTCGAAGACCAGCACCGCCTGATCCGGGGTCGGCTCCGCCGTCAGCCGG